>NZ_JBELQE010000131.1:0-76531 GCF_040270385.1 Methylorubrum podarium
GCGGGAGGGGGGGCTCCACCGCGACCGCGGGCTTGCTCGACGATCCGGTCGCGCAGCGCCGCAGGGCGGCGACGGCCGCCGCGAGGTCGGGGACGGCGACCGGCATGTCGCCGTCGGCGAAGCGGAGCGCCAGCGCCCGCGCGGCCAGCAGATCCGGCACGAGCGTCTCGGGCAGTGCCGTGCGCAGGATCTGGCCGTCGCCGGTCCAGATCAGCGTCGTCCCGGCGGGCTTCCCGTCGAGGAGCATCGGCACGGTGAAGCGTTCGCCCGCCGGGAAATCCCAGTTCCGGTCGGCCACCGCCAAGGTCAGCCCGCCGCGATCGAGGGAGACGATCACGAGGCCGGTGATCTCGCCCTGCGCGTCCTTCTCGCTGCGGGTCATCCGGCAGGCGGGTGCGTCGGTCTGGCCGCCACGGCGCTCGATCGCCCAACCGCCGACGGTCTCGAACGGTGCGCGGTCGGCGGCGGCGACCGGGCCGCCGAGGAGCGTCGCCAGCATCGCTGCCGTGACGGGTGAGAGGCGCACGCGACATCTCCGCGAGGACGGCCGCACCGAGCCGCCCGCGGAATGCGAGATGGCCAGCCGGCTGAGGAAGCCTAGCCGCAGCCCGCCAGCGCAACCAGCCTCGAAGCGCACATCCCGCACAGGGTTTTACGAGGTAGCGGAGCGAGGAGCTCCGCCCTTCCCGATGGTCCGGCCGTCACCCGTCGCGGATCGGGCGGCGTCTCCGCCGCCGGGAAGCCTCAGAGCTTCGGACCGGGCGCCGCTTCCGGGGCCTTCTCCGCCGCGGGCTGCTTTTCCAGGGCGGCGACCAGGTCTTCCGGGCTCAGATCGATGAACTTGCGCAGGATCTCCTGAAAGTCCGCCTGCTTGTCCGCCGGAGGGCAACTCTCGCCGTTGCGCTTCAATTCGCTGCGCAGCTGTGCGTCGAGCGGGACCATCTCCGGCTGGAGGGCGGCCATCCGGGCGTCCACGGCGGCGCGCTGCTTGCCGGTCGAGGACACGTCGCATTCCTTCAGCACGCGCTGCAGCGACAGGCCGATCGCGTAGGCCGCGATCCGCTGCTGCGGCGGCAGGGTGGGCTGTGCCGGGCCGGCCTGGAGCGCCGCGGCTCCGGGTGCCCGCGGCTGAGCGGCGGCCACATTGGCCGGCGTGGCATCGCAGCGGCGCAGCGACTCGTAGCCCGCCGCGAAATCCGGGATGCGGAAATCCGCGTCGCTGTCCTCGAAGCGCAGGATCACCGTCTTGGCCGCGAGGAGGTCCGGGACGACGCTGTCGGGCAGCTGGGTGCGCAGGGTCTTCCCGTCGCCGATCCAGGTCGTCTTCACCTTGATCGCCTTCTTGTCGAGGAAGAGGGGCACCTTGACGGCTTCCTCCTTGTCGAAGTCCCAGCCCTGATAGACCAGCACCAGCGCGACCGAGGAGCCCCGAAGCGCGAAGACCACGGCATTCGCGGCGTTGTTGTCGTCCTTGTCCTCGTAGGCATGGGTCATCAGGCAAGGATTGGCGCTGGTATCGCCGATCGTGCGCTCGACCTCCCAGCCTTTCACGACTTCGAACGGCTGCCGTTCGACCGCGGCGGCGGGCTGAGAGGCGAGGACGGGAAGAATCCCCGCGGCCAGAACGGCGAGGGTCGAGAGGGGGCGCATGGACGAAATCCGCGAAAGCCAGCAATCGCCGGTGCGGAATGCAGGGGCCGTCTGGTGAAACCAAGCTTAGCCGCAGTGCGCTCGCGTTTCCAGGTCGCTGCGGGGAGCGTATCGCGCCATCGAATGAACTGATTACCGGATCGCGAACCCGCGGGGTGCGGGGCGCGAGGCTTCGCGGTATGGGAGGGGCAACGAAAGGGACGGACGATGCGGATTCTCGTGGTCGGAGCCGGTGCGACCGGCGGCTATTTCGGCGCGCGGCTGGCGGAAGTCGGACGGGACGTGACCTTCCTCGTGCGTCCGGCGCGGGCCGAGAAGCTGGCGGCGGACGGCCTGCGGGTGCTGAGCCCGGTGGGAGACTTGCACATTCCGGCGCCGCAGACGGTGACGGCCGACCGTCTCGCCGGAGCGGGTCCCTTCGACCTCGTTCTCCTCTCCGCCAAGGCCTACGACCTCGATCCGGCGGTGGCGGACGTCGCCCCCGCCGTCGGGCCCGGCACCGCGGTGCTGCCGATCCTCAACGGTCTGCGCCATCTCGACGTGCTGGACCGGGCCTTCGGCGCCGAGCGGGTGCTGGGCGGAAGCTGCGGCATCGTCGCGACGCTGACGCGCGACGGCGCGATCCGGCAGATGACCGACCTGCACACCTTCACCTACGGCGAGCGCGACGGGTCACGGTCCGAGCGGATGGAGCGGATCGAGGCACAGATGGAGGGCGTGCGCTTCCAGGCCCGCGCCAGCGACAGGATGCTTCTGGAGATGTGGGAGAAGTGGGTCTTCCTCGCGACGCTCGCGGGGGCGACCACGCTGATGCGGGCGGCTCTGGGCGACATCATCGCGGCGCCCGGCGGCAAGGCCTTCATCGAGGCGCTGCACGATGAGTGCCAGGCGGTGGCCGCAGCCAACGGCAACGCCGCCCGCGACAAGGTCTTCGCCGGCGCGCGCAAGATGCTGACGGCGGAGGGCTCGGCGATGACGGCGTCGATGCTGCGCGACATCGAGGGCGGCGCCCGCATCGAGGCCGACCACATCGTCGGCGACCTGATCGAGCGCGGCCGGGCCAAGGGCGTGGAGACGCCGGTGCTCGACCGCGTGCTGACGCATCTCAAGGCCTACGAGCACCGGCGCGTCCGCGAGGCGGCCTGAGCCGCCCCGGTTTCGCCGTTCGTCGGGATCGGCCGTCAGTAACGGCCGGGCGGCGGCGGAGGCGGGTTGCCGTATTCGAGCTGCGTCTTGGCGTCGGGCCGACGGGCGGGCGGAGGCACCGGATCGAGGCTCGGCGCGGCCGGCGCGGTGGAGCAGGCGGCAAGGGTGAGCGCGAGCAGGCTCGCGCAAATGATCGGCTTCACGGACGGCATCCCGGGGGTCCTTTCCTCACATGTCCTTGACGGACGGGGCCATCGTGCCGTTCTGGACGGCCAAAGAGCCGGAAGCTCGGCCGTATCGTGTCGGGCCGCGGGTCCAAGCGTGGCCGCACGGTGGCAAGTTTAACGAAACGTTTCCGGAGCCGATCCTGACCCCCTCCGCCCGCCTCTCCGCCGCCATCGAGATCCTGGACGACATCGCCGCGCGCCGCCGGCCAGCGGCCGACGCCCTCAAGGATTGGGGCCTCGCCCACCGCTTCGCCGGCTCCGGCGACCGCGCCGCGATCGCGAGCCTCGTCTATGACGGGCTGCGCCGCCGGGCCTCCGCCGCCTGGATCATGGGCGAGGAGACCGGTCGCGCCATCCTCATCGGCATGCTGCGCCTGCAGCGCGGCCTGGCCGAGCCGAGCATCGCGTCGCTGTTCGACGGCGCGCGCTTCGCCCCCCCTCCCCTCACCGACGACGAGCGCAGGCGGCTGGCGGAGGGAAGCCTCGCCGACGCGCCGCCCGAGGTGGCGGGCGATGCGCCCGCCTTCGTCCTGCCCTCGCTGACCGAGCTGTTCGGCGACGCGCTCCTGACCGAGTTGCGGGCGCTCGGTCGCCGGGCGCCGCTCGACATCCGCGCCAACACCCTGAAGCAGAGTCGCGACGCGGCCCTGGAGGCGCTCGCCGACCTCTCGCCCGAGGCGACGCCGCTCTCGCCACTGGGCCTGCGCATTCCGCTGGGCGAGGACGGGCGCGGCCCGGCCCTGCACGTCGATCCGCTGTTCCTGGAGGGCGGGTTCGAGATCCAGGACGAGGGCTCGCAGATCGCGAGCCTGCTCGCCGGAGCGCGTCCGGGCGAGACAATCGTCGATCTCTGCGCGGGCGGCGGCGGCAAGTCGCTGGCGCTCGCCGCGATCACCGGCAATGCCGCCCGCCTCATCGCCACCGATGCCGACCCGCGCCGGCTCGCCCCGATCCACGAGCGCCTGCGCCGCTCGGGCGCCGAGGTCGAGGTGCGCACGCCGCGCACGGGCAAGGCGCGCGCCGACGTGCTGGCCGATCTCGACGGCACGGTCGACCGGGTCTTGGTCGATGCGCCCTGCACCGGTACGGGCACGTGGCGGCGCAACCCCGACGCCAAGTGGCGCCTGCGGCCGGGCAGCCTCGCCGGCCGGATCGCCGAGCAGGCCGAGGTGCTCGACCGGGCGGCCGCGCTTCTGCGGCCCGGCGGGACGCTCGTCTACGTCACCTGCTCGCTCTTGCCCGAGGAGAACGATGCCGCCGTGGACGGCCTGCTTCGCCGTTGCGGCGGTGCGATCCAGGCGGTGCCGACCGATCTCGGCGCCGTTCCCGGCCTCGACGGAAACATCCGCCGGACGGCGCGCGGCATCCAGATGAGCCCGGCTCTGACCGGCACCGACGGCTTCTATGTCGCGACGATGACACGCAAAAGCTGAACCGAGGCCGGATCGCTCGCGCGCCTTCCCCGTTGTCCACGGGAGCCGCGTGGGACCACGCGGGGGCGGCCGCCACGGACGAGATTCCTTTGCGGCGGCGCAACGGGAGTTTCGATGACGGCGAGGCCGAGACCATGACGCTCCACCGGCGAGCCCTGCTCGCGGGGACGGCGGTACTGCTGACCGGGGCCGAGGCGCGGACGCAGCAGCCGGACGCGCAGCCGGCGGTACGGCTTCCGGTGCGTCCGCAGAGCGGCGAGGTCGTCCAGCCCCTGCCGCATGCCGCGCCCGGCTCCGACCTTGAGGTCATCGATCTGTGGCCGGACCTGCCGCCGGGCGGCGGCGGCCCGTTCCGCTCGGAATACCGCTTCGACGAGACCCTGACCGGCGTGATCACCGCGGTGGCGCGACCCTGCCTCCTCGTCATCCGTCCCGAGCGCCCGAACGGCGCCGGCGTCCTGATCGCCGCGGGCGGCGGCTACCTGCGCATCGACATCGGCAATGAGGGACTCCCGGTCGGGCAGTGGCTGGCGCGCGGTGGCATCACCGCCTTCGTGCTGGTCTACCGGCTTCCGAGCGAGGAGTGGCGCGACGGCCCCGACGCGCCGCGGCAGGACGCGCAGCGGGCCATGCGCCTCATCCGCTGGAAGGCGGAGGAATACGGCCTCGATCCGGACCGGGTCGGCGTGCTCGGCTTCTCCGCGGGCGGCCACCTGATGGGCGTGACCGCGACCGATGCCGAGCAGGATCTCTACGACGACATGGACGACGCGGACGGCCTGAGCGCCCGCCCCTCCTTCGCCGGGCTGATCTACCCGATCATCACCATGCGGGCGCCGTTCGACCGCACCATGTCGAGCCGCCGGGTGCTCGTCGGCGACGACCCGCCCGACGCGCGGCGGCGGGCCTACTCGGTGGAGGTCCAGGTCAACGCCCGCACGCCGCCGGTCTTCATGGTTCAGGCCTCCGACGACCGGATTGCGGTCACCGACCACCCGCTCCTCATGTACGCGGCGCTCCGGGCGGCGAAGGTGCCCGCGGAGATGCACCTGTTCGAGCGCGGCGGCCACGGCTTCGGGCTCGGCGTGCCGGGCAGCCCGGCGGCCACATGGCCCGCCCTGTTCATGGCCTGGATGCGCGGCCACGGCCTGCTGAAGTCGTAAAAAAACGGCCCCCGTCGCCGGGGGCCGCTCATCGCGCTTCGTCAGGCGTGCCGGATCAGAAGCAGCGGCGCTCGCGGACGACGACCACCCGGCCGAACCGGCCGCGGCGCTTGGTGACGACGGTCTTGCAGCGCGGGCCGCGGATGACCCGGCGGCTGTACTGAGCCTGTTGGAAGAGTCCTTCCGACAGCGGAGCGGCGCCGGAGAGGGGGAGGGCCTGGGCCGGCGCGGCGGCGCCGAAACCTGCGATCGTGACGGCGATTCCGAAGAGGGCAGCTCTCATGGTCGGATGGCTCCTGTCCGTTTCGAGGGGCTGCCGTGTCGCCCTCGAATCGTGAACGTCAGATTAACGGCGGCACACTGGAGCCATCACATCGGTCTCGCAGCACGAGATGACGGTTCGATTCATTCATTTGATGGTTCGCGATCCGAAATGAACGGCCGCTGCCCCCGCGAAGGTCTCGGGCGGCCGATGCATTTGTTGCGACAGAAGCCTCGGCCTGTCCTGAACACGCTCCGCCGCGCGCTCGTCGTGTCGCGAGATCGCTGAGGCCGCTTCGATCGATCGCCGTGCCGGCGGCGTCACACGCGTTGCGCCGTCCCGAGGCCTCGTCTAACCGGTATCGCAGAAGGCCCGAGGCAGCATGACCATCGACACGTCCCACCACGACAAGATCCTGATCGTCGATTTCGGCTCCCAGGTGACGCAGCTCATCGCCCGCCGCGTGCGCGAGGAGGGCGTCTATTGCGAGATCGTGCCGTTCACCAAGGCGGACGCCGCCTTCGACGAGCACCGGCCCAAGGGCGTGATCCTGTCGGGCGGCCCGGAATCGGTCACGACGGACCTGTCGCCGCGCGCCCCCCAGAAAATCTTCGAATCCGGCGTGCCGGTCTTCGGCATCTGCTACGGCCAGCAGACCATGGCGGCCCAGCTCGGCGGCGAGGTCGAGGGCGGCCACCATGCCGAGTTCGGCCGCGCCGAGGTGGAGATCGTGTCCGAGTCGCCGCTGTTCCGGGGCGTCTGGCACACGGGTGAGAAGTACCCGGTCTGGATGAGCCACGGCGACCGGGTCACCAAGCTGCCGGACGGCTTCAGCACCATCGCGATGTCGCGCAACGCGCCCTTCGCCGCCGTGGCCGACGAGGCGCGGCGCTACTACGCCGTCCAGTTCCATCCGGAGGTGCACCACACCCCCCACGGCGCGCTGCTGATCCGCAACTTCGTGCGCGACATCGCCGGCTGCTCCGGCGACTGGACCATGGGCACCTACCGCGAGGAGGCGATCGCCAAAATCCGCGAGCAGGTCGGCAAGGAGAAGGTGATCTGCGGCCTCTCCGGCGGCGTCGATTCCTCGGTCGCGGCGGTGCTGATCCACGAGGCGATCGGCGACCAGCTCACCTGCGTCTTCGTCGATCACGGCCTGATGCGCCTCGGCGAGGGCGACGAGGTCGTCCGGCTCTTCCGCGACCACTACAACATCCCCCTCGTCCACGTGCAGGCGCAGGACCTGTTCATCGGCGCGCTCGAAGGCGTCGACGACCCCGAGGTGAAGCGCAAGACGATCGGCCGCCTGTTCATCGATGTGTTCGAGGCCGAGGCGAACAAGATCGGCGGTGCCGCCTTCCTCGCCCAGGGCACGCTCTACCCGGACGTGATCGAGAGCGTCTCGTTCTCCGGCGGCCCCTCGGTGACGATCAAGAGCCACCACAATGTCGGCGGCTTGCCCGAGCGCATGAACATGCGGCTCGTGGAGCCCCTGCGCGAGCTGTTCAAGGACGAGGTTCGGTTGCTCGGCAAGGAACTCGGCCTGCCCGAGGCTTTCGTGGGCCGTCACCCCTTCCCCGGCCCGGGGCTGGCCATCCGCTGCCCCGGCGTGATCACGCGCGAAAAACTGGAGGCCCTGCGCAAGGCCGACGCGATCTATCTCGACGAGATCCGGCAGGCCGGCCTCTACGACACGATCTGGCAGGCGTTTGCGGTGATCCTGCCGGTGAAGACGGTCGGCGTGATGGGCGACGGGCGCACCTACGACCACGTCTGCGCCCTGCGCGCCGTCACCTCGGTCGACGGCATGACCGCCGACTTCTACCCCTTCGACATGGCCTTCCTCGGCCGCGTCGCGACGCGGATCATCAACGAGGTGAAGGGCATCAACCGGGTGACCTACGACATCACCTCGAAGCCGCCCGGCACGATCGAGTGGGAGTGAGAGGAGGCCGCGAACGCCTCCGGCCCGGCTGTAAGATCGAGCTGCGATTCGTGAAGCCCTTTCTCAGGCCGACCGTTCCGCGTCGATCGGATGCACACTGAGGCGCAGGCCCAGCGACTTCAACACACCCATGAGCGTGTCGAGCTGCGGGTTCCCTTTCTCGGAGAGCGTTCGATAGAGCTGCTCTCGCGACCGGCCGACATCCTGAGCGATCTGCGTCATCCCGCGGGCTCGAGCGATGACACCCAGTGCGTGAGCAAGCAAAGCCAGATCGTTATCTTCCAGCACGGCATCGAGATAGGCCGCGATGTGCTCGGGCGTCTTCAGGTGTTCGGCACTGTCGTAGGGATGGGTTTCGAGGGCCATGTCATAGATCCTTCGCAAGCGCCTTCGCTGCACGAATGTCCCGCTCCTGAGAGCTCTTGTCTCCGCCGCAGAGCAGAATGACGATCTGCCTGCCTTGAGTGGTGAAGTAGACCCGGTAGCCGGGTCCGTAGTCGATCCGCATCTCGCTGACGCCGTCTCCAACCGGTTTGACGTCGCCCGGATTGCCGAGCGCCAACCGATCGATCCGCTTGGCTATGCGCGCGACGGCGCGAACGTCCCGCAAACCGTCGATCCAACTTTGAAAAACGATTGTGCGACGGATCGTCGGCATAGGAGATTGTGGTCTTTAAACTACGAAAATCAAGCCGGAGCCTACGCCGATTCTCCAACATTGCCCGAGTGTGAAGGACGGCAGCCATGCTCCATCGATCGATTTGATCTCAGAGAAATTCCACGCTGATGTTCGGTCGTGCAAAGGGTTCCGGTTGACCCTCTCCCGACTCTCCCGCACTCCCCGAAGCCGGCGGCCCCCTTCGAAGATCGAAAGGGAACGCGGTTCGGGTCCGCGAGCCCGTGCTGCGGTTGCCCCCAAGTGTAAGCAGTAAGCTTGCTCGCCACCGACATCACTGGACGGACCTCATCCGGGAAGGCGGCAAGTAGGCCGTGACCCGTGAGCGACGAGACCTGCCGTCCGTCGCGTCACATCCGGCCCTGAGCCCGCGCAGCCGCGAAGGAGACGAGAGATGCCGCCGATCCCCGCCCCCTCCGCCGTCGAAACGCTGCTGCGCGACGCTCTCGCCGATCCCGGCACCGCCTGGAGCCTCGGCAGCTTCGGCGCCATCGCCGAGTTCATGCGCGACGAGGACGAGCCGGTGCGTGCCTTATCCGACGCGCGGCTGGGCCTCGCCACCGCCCGCGGCGCCATCGCCCTGACGCCGGGCGCCGATCTGCGGCCGGTCGCCTACGAGACCGGCTTCACCGGCGGCTACAATCACGCTTTAGCGCTGTGCCTGCCCGTCTCCGCCTGCGCCATGAACGGGCGCAGCGTCGTCACCGAACTCGGCCCCGACCGGGCGGCGGCGCGGGAGGAGGACCGCGAGGCGATCCTGTTCGATCTCGGGCTCGGGCTGCTGGCCGTCGATGCGTGCGTGCGCGCGAGCGATCCGGAGGCCGTGGCCTGCCTGCGCGCGGGTGTCGGCCGGCCGGTCTTCGCTCCCGACAATCCCATCGGCCCGCGGCTCGTGGCGATGAGCCCGCACCGGGTCTTCTGCGCGCGCATCGGCCGGATCGAGGTCTGCGCGCCGATCCCCGGTCCGGGCGAGATGAGTCCCGAAGGGCCGCACACCCACGTGCTGCCGAAGCTTCTGCGGGCCGGGCGCACCCATGCGGCGACGACGCCGATCCCCGACGGCTTCGTGCCCTGCGCCGGAATCCACCCGCCCCATCCCTACAAGGACGGGATGGGACGCCGCCTCCCCTTCGATCCCGCCCGCCACGCGGCCTTTCAGACCTTGCTTGAGCGCTGGGGCGACCCCGATCTTCTGGCGGTCAAGCGCGGGATGGCGCCTTCGAAGGAGGTCTCGGCGAAACACGCGCAATCGGCCCGCCGCGTCGCCGACCTTCAGGCCCGCTTCCTCCGCGGCGAGAGCGTGGCGGCGATGGCGGGCGACGAGGACGAGACCGCCGACGGCCACGCCTGAGCCATCCGGCGCGCCGATCAGGCCGGCAGACCTTCGGGCTCGAACAGGAAATCGTCGACGGAGGGGATCGTCACCGGCAGGCCCGCGCCGTAGCCGGCCTTCGACAGGCGCCAGGGCCGCTCGGAACGGGCGCGGATGGCCTCCGACGGGCGCAGGCGGCGCAGGGTGCCGTCCTCGTCCATCTCCTCGATGGTGAGGAAGCCGTAGACTTGGAGGCGCGAGGCGATCAGCTTTGTCTCGCGGTCGCCGGCCGCCACGGGGAGCGTTCCGGTGGCGTAGACCGCATCCATCAGGCTGCGCTGATCCGCCCGCGACCGGCTCCGGTTGTCGTCCCGATAGATGGCCGGAGAGGGAGCCGGCCGGCGGAAGGGAATGACGTTGTCCGCAACGCTACGCATACGCAAACTGCCTCTCGTGTCGTCTCGGTCCCGCTGCCGGGTGGTGCTTCACGGCGCCCCGCGCGGCAGTTGCGGAAATTTCGACGAATCGGCTTAACGCCCGATTAGCGCTGCGGCACGAGACGGGCCGATCACGGCCGATACTCGAAAATAACGTTGCGATGTCAGATGCTTGAGATCACGGCCGCAGGCGGAGATTTCGTTCGGCCCGGCGGGACCGGGTCGGCCGTGAGCGTCCTCCTGGCGGCGCTCAGGCGGCCCTGACGTGAACCAGGAAGCGCGACACGTCGTCGGCCAGAACGCGGGAGCGGTCGGCCACGCTCCGCGCGGCCGCGGAGACGCCGCTCGCCGCACCGGCGGCGCGGTCGACGTCGCTGCTGACGCCGGCGATCGTGCCGGAGACCAGCTGCGTGCCCGTCGCGGCCCGGACGACGTGGCCTGCAATGTCCCGAACCGCCGCGCTCTGCTGCTCCATCGTCGCCGCGATCGCCTCCGCGATGGTGCTCATCTCGCCGACGCGGTGTTCGATGCCGGAGGCGGCATCGATCGCTTCCGCCATCGCGTCGCGGATCGCCGCGATCTGATCGCGGATGTCGCCGGTCGCCCGTGCCGTCTGCCCGGCCAGGGCTTTGACCTCGGTCGCGACGACGGCGAAGCCGCGCCCGGATTCCCCGGCCCGCGCCGCCTCGATCGTCGCGTTGAGCGCCAGGAGGTTGGTCTGGTCCGCGATCCCGGCGATCAGGCCGACGACCTCGCCGACCCGGTCCATCGTCTCCGCGAGGTCCCGCACGGCAGTGCCGGTGCGGCCCGCTTCCTGAAGGGCGACGCGGGTGGCCTGGGCCGAGAGCGTGACCTGTGCCGAGATCTCGCCGATCGAGGCGGTCAATTCCTCCGTGGCGGCGGAGACTTGATGCACGTTTGCCGAGGTCTGTTCGGAGGTGGCCGCGACGGAGACGGCGCGCTCGCCTGTCTGCGCCACGGCGCCCGAGACGACCTGCGCCTCGTGCTGCATCCGGGCGGCCGCCTCGGCGAGGTCGCGGGTCGCGCCGCCGACTTCCGTCTCCAGGCGGTCGGCGAGGGCCAGCATGGCCTGCCGGCGCTCGGCCTCGCTCCGGAGGCGCTCGGCCAGCCGCTCCGCCGTCAGATCGCGGTTCTCGACCATTTTGGCGTGGAACACGGCGAAGGCCGCCGCGATCGCACCGAGTTCGTCGCGCCGCCGCAGCGTCGGCACCGTCACGGCGAGATCGCCGCCGGCCAGGGCCTCCATGGCCCGCGCCATCATCCGCAGCGGACGGGAAATCCGCTGTCCGACCCAGAGGGAGAGGAGGCCGGTGCAGAGCACCGTCAGGGCGATCGCCCACAGCATCCGCCGCGTCGTCGTCTCGCGCGAGGCGGCGATCGCGCTCTGCGCTTGCGCATTGAGCGATTCGATGGTCCGGCGAACCTCGGTCGTCAGCGGCTGCAGGCGCTGGACGATGGTATCGAGGTCGGCCGCCTCCTCCTTCAGCGTGTCGGCGCCGGCCGCATAGGCGAGGAAGCCCTGTTCGTAGGTCCTGATCCGCTCGCGCAACTCGGCCCGTGTCGTCTCGGCCAGGGGCGCTCCCTTCAAGGCCTGCTCGAAGGCATCGACGCTCTCGCGCAGGGCATCGACATACTTGTCGCCGCCGCGCAGCATGAAATCCTTCTCGTGCCGGCGCATCGTCAGCATGAGGGCGTTCAGCGGAAGTAGGTCGGATTGCGCGAGCCGCGCCTCGACCTGATGAACAGCGTCCCTCAGGCGCCCCTGGAGCCCCTGCGTTTCGTTGAATCCGAGCGTCCGCTGGGCCGCGGCGACGTTCTGGAACCGCGTCGCGTAGAGGTTCAGGCTCGGCCGGATCGCGTCCGCCCGGCGCAGCGGGTCATCGGAGGGCACCTCGGCGGCGCGCTGCTCGACCTGGGTCAGCGCCTCACCCGCCTCGGCCAGCGCCCGCTCCCGGGTTTCGATCAGCGCCTCGCGGCGATGGATGAGAAAGTCCGTCTCGGCCTGACGGGCGACCGCTAGGGCGCGATCGACGGTGATCATTGCGAGGTGCAGTTGGGCACTGCCGTCGGCGACCTGCTGCAACGCCGCCTGGGTGCGGGCACCGTCGGCGTAGATCAGCCCGAGGAGGAGCGCGCCGCTCACCCCCAGAACCGCGATCTGAGCGCGCAGGCCGGCCCGCCGTAATTGGATCGCCATTGAAAAATCTCGAACCGTACGAATCCGAGATTTGAAGATCGCCGACTAAATTTCTATTAAGCGATGCGACGATTGAATTTTCGGGTCGTCCCAAGTCTCGGCGCCCTGATTGCGGACATCGGACCTAAAGGACACCTTGTCGAGCCGCCCGCCCTCGCCCGGCGCCATTCTCGGACACCGGCGGCGAACCCGGAAGGACGGAGTGCCGGGTGGCTGGAAAACGGCGCGGCCTCCCACCAGCGCGTCCGGTCAACCTGTTTTCGCGGTTCGAGGGTCGGCGTCTGCCGGAGCCGACCGTCCTTTCTCTCATCCATCGAGCCGCCGCAGGGCAGGCCCTGCGGGCGAAGGGCTCAGGCCAGGGCGACGGTGAACTCACCCTCGGTCTTGGCGCGGATCTCGTCCTCGGTGACGCCGTCGGCGAGTTCGACCAGGGTCATGCCGCCCTCGCCCTTCTTATCGATGGTGAAGACGCCGAGATCGGTGATCACCATGTCGACCACCTGCGTGCCCGTGAGCGGCAGGTCGCAGGCCTTCAGGAGCTTCGGGCTCTCGGAGCCGTCCTTGCCCTTGGCGACGTGCTCCATCACCACGACGACCTTCTTGACGCCGGCGACGAGATCCATCGCCCCGCCCATCCCCTTCACCATCTTGCCGGGGATCATCCAGTTGGCGAGGTCGCCGTTCTGGGCGACCTGCATCGCGCCGAGAATCGACAGGTCGATATGGCCGCCGCGGATCATCCCGAACGAGTCGGCCGAGGAGAAGTAGCTCGTTGTCGGCAGAGCGGTGATGGTCTGCTTGCCGGCATTGATGAGGTCGGGATCCTCCTCGCCCTCGTAGGGGAACGGGCCCATGCCGAGCATGCCGTTCTCCGACTGCAGCTGCACCGACATGCCGTCCGGAATGTAGTTCGACACCAGGGTCGGGATGCCGATGCCGAGATTGACGTAGAAGCCGTCCTCCAGCTCCTTCGCGGCGCGCTCCGCCATCTGTTCACGGGTCCAGGCCATCTTTCAGTTCCTTGCTGGGCGCATCCTCGGGAGCGACGATGCGCCGTCCGCCGCCCGGGCGGCGACGCGCCGTCGCGCTTGCGGCCTCGCGGCCGTGTGTCGAGACGTCAGATCTGGCCGCCGCCGGCCGCCGCCGCTTCCGGCTCCTTGCGCTTGCGCACGGTGCGCTGCTCGATGCGCTTCTCGCGCACCGGCACGTGGAGGATGCGGCCGATGAAGATGCCAGGCGTGTGGATGTGGTCGGGGTCGATCTCGCCGGGCTCGACGAGGTGCTCGACCTGGGCGACCGTGACCTCCGCGGCGGTGGCCATCATCGGATTGAAGTTGCGCGCCGTCCTCCGGTAGACGAGGTTGCCCTCGGTATCGCCCTTCCAGGCGTGGACGATGGCCAGATCCGCGAACAGTCCGCGCTCCATCACGTAGCTCTCGCCGTCGAACTCGCGCACCTCCTTGCCCTCGGCGACCTTGGTGCCAACGCCGGTCTTGGTGAAGAAGGCCGGGATGCCGGCGCCCCCGGCGCGGATGCGCTCGGCCAGCGTCCCTTGCGGGTTGAACTCGATCTCCAGTTCGCCGCCGAGATACTGGCGGGCGAATTCCTTGTTCTCGCCGACATAGGACGAGATCATCTTCTTGACCTGGCGGGTGTCGAGCAGCTTGCCCAGCCCCACGCCGTCGATGCCAGCATTGTTGGAGATGACGGTCAGGTCCTTCACGCCCGAGGCCTGAATCGCGTCGATCAGCTCGTCCGGGATGCCGCACAGGCCGAAGCCGCCGGCCATGATCGTCATGCCGTCGCGCAGGAGGCCGGCGAGCGCGGCCTTCGGATCCGGGTAGACCTTCTTCATCGACAGCGTCCCTTCCTTGTCTTCCGCCGGGGCGGGCTTGGCCAAGCTTCGGGCTTCCCGACTCGGCGGCCGGCCGCCCTCCCGATCGATGGCGATCGGGTGTGCAACGCAGGACCGTCTTCGTCAAACCGGCGACGCATTTGCGCGCGATGCAAAAATCCCGCGCCGTAACCGCCCGCAGAGTCGCAGGGGCTGCGCCGGTCCTTCTCCACAGGACCGGCCGCGCCATCCACCGCATTGCGGGTCGGTTTCCCCTCGGCCGCGGGACAGAAGGACCGGAACCGGCTAAGCAGTCGGATCGCACGGCGCGTCACGCCGGTGCGGTTCGGCATGATCCGATCCGCATCGCCCGCCCACGGAGTGCAATGTCGCTGCGCCGCACCCTTTCCGCTCTCGGCCTCGGGCTTCTCGCCACGGCGTCGGTGGCTGCCTGCCTGCCCTGGTCGGTCGAGGCGCCCGGCGCGGCGCGCTTCGTGAGCCAGGGCCTCCAGGAGAACTGGGGCGTGGCCCTCGCGGCCTGGGGGCGCACGGAGGTGGTGCTGCTCCCCCTCCCGCGGATCGTGTTCCAGGATATTCGCCTCACCGGGGGCGATGCGGCCGGGCCGGTGCTGGCCTCGGGCGGGAACCTCTCGCTTCAGCTCGGTCTCGCCGCCCTGCTCACCGGCCGGGTCGAAGTCGATTCCCTGACCCTCGACGGCGCCGAGGTGGTGCTGGCGCAGGATGCGGGGGATACCCGCTGGTCCGGCGCCGCCGAGCGGCTGACCCACAGCATCGCCGGCGAGGTCGGGGACCGGCCGCGGCGGGTCATCCTGGCGCGCTGCTCGGTGACGGGTCTCGATCCGCGGGACGGCACGTTGCGGACGGCCCGCGACGTCGATCTCACCGTCTCCTGGCCGGCCTGGAGCGAGAGCCTCGCTCTGACCGGAGGCTTCCGCTGGGACGACGGCAACGCCCGGATCACGCTCACGGGCCTGCGCCCCTACGCGCTCCTCTCCGGCGGTGAGAGCCCGTTCTCCGCCGCCGTAACGTGGCCGACCGGCTCGCTGAACGCCGACGGCAGCGGCAGCGTGCGCGACGGTCTCAAGGCCTCCGGCACCGGCCGCCTCCAGACCCGCTCCCTGCACCGGACGCTGGCCCTCACCGGCGGCGGCCTCGCCCTGTCCCCCTTCGTCGAGGACTTCTCGGTCGAGGGTAGCTTCGAGGCCGGCTCGGGTCAGGTCCAGTTCCCCAGCGTCACCGTCCGCAGCGACGGCAACGTCCTCGAAGGAGCAGGCTCGGCCACCTTCGGCCCGCGGCGTACCGCGGTCCAGGCCACCTTGGCCGCCGAGAATCTCAACCTCTCGCCCCTCTTCGCCGGCGTGCTGCGTCTGACCGGCCTCGATCATGCCGACGACGCGGCGTGGCGCGGGCAATCCCTCGATCTGCGGCCGTTCACCGGCGGCGATCTCGATCTGCGGATTTCCGCCGGCAATGCCCGGATCGGGCCGGTGCAGATCACGGATCTCGCCTCCAGCATTCTCGTCCGCGAGAGCGGCATCGAAGCCTCGGTCGGCCGCGCCAACCTCCGCGGCGGGATGATCAAGGGGCGCGTCTCGTTCGCCTCCGACGAGGGGGACGCGGCGCTGACGCGGGTGAAGGCCCAGGGCAGCTTCGACAGGCTCGATCTCGGCGCCCTGCTGAACGATCTCGGGCAGAGCCGTTGGATGCTCGGGGCGACGCGCGGCAGCCTCGCCCTGGAGGGAGCCGGATACGATGTCGGGGCGCTAACCCGTTCCGTCTCGGGCCGGGTCGCCCTGGAGAGCGAGGACGGCGCCCTGTCGGGTCTCGACCTCGCCGACGTGATACACCGCGGCGGGGCGCTGGCGCCGGGCGCGCTGGCGCGGCGCAACGGCCGGACGCCGTTCGAGCACGCGGCCGTCACGCTGCTCTTCGCCGACGGCGTCGGCGAGATCGTCGAGGGCCGGCTCGCCTCGCGCACCCTCGGCGCCTCGTTGAACGGGCGTGTCGCCCTGGCTGACCGCCGCTTCCAAGCGCGGGCCGAGCTCCAGGCCCGCGCGAGCGCCGCTGACGGAACGCCGCCGACGGCTACGCTGTTCGAGATCGCAGGACCCTGGGACGCCGTGAGCGTCCGGGCGAGCGCAGGACCCCTTCCAGCGGGGGGCGATGCGCGCCAGGGGGCTGTGCCCGAGTCCTTCCGACGGCCCGGAGCGGACCTGCCGCTCGGGATCCGCGCCTACGCCCCCGGCAACGCTTCCTCCGCTCCCTGACCCGGTCAGGTCCGGGACCGGCGCGGAGCCTCAGGAATTGCCGCTCGCCGCGCCGCTGGCGGAAGCCCCGCCGGAGCCGTTTCCGCTCGAACCGTTGCCGCCCTTGGCCTTCTCGAAGGCGCGGCGGACGAGATCGGTGCCGACCTCCAGCGCCGCGTCGAGCGCCCGCTGCGACAGGGTGCCGGCCTCCACCGTCTCCCCGGCATAGAGCGGCTGCTCCAGGGCGACGGCGTCGCCGCGGGTGACGCGCAGACGGGCGACCTCGCGGCCCTGCTCCACCGGCGCGACCAGCGGACCCTGATAGACGACCTTGGCCGTGACGCGATCCGTGGCGCCGCGGGGCAGCAGCAGGCGCACCGGCTTCTTGGCCACGACCGGCACCGAGCCCTTCTCACCCCCGAAGACGGAGACGTCGGCCACGGTCTCGTTCGCGGCGAAGACCTGGCGCGGCTCGAAGGCGCGGAACCCCCACTCCATCATCTTGCGGGCCTCCGCCGCGCGGTCCCGCGCGGTCTTCAGGCCGGAGACCACCATGATGAGGCGCTGGCCGTTCTGCACCGCCGAGCCGGTCAGCGCGTAGCCGGATTCTTCGAGGTAGCCGGTCTTCAGGCCGTCCGCGCCGATATCCAGGGTCAGGAGCGGGTTGCGGTTCTGCTGCTTGATCTTGTTCCAGGTGAACTCGCGCTCGGAATAGATCTTGTAGAACTCGGGGTAGGTGTCGATGATGTATTGCGCAATCCGCGCCATGTCGCGGGCGGTCACCTTTTGGTCGGGGGCCGAGTAGCCGGTCGCGTTGCGGAAGGTCGAACGCGTCAGGCCGATCTCCTTGGCGCGCTGGTTCATCATCCCGGCGAACGCCTCCTCGGTGCCCGCCATGTTCTCGGCGATGGTGATCGCCGCGTCGTTGCCCGACTGCACGATCAGGCCGCGCAGCAGGTCGGAGAGCTTGATGCGGCTGTTCACCTGCGCGAACATCGACGAGCCGCCGCCGCCGGCCCCGCCGCGGCGCCACGCGTCCTCCGTCACCGTGAATTCGGTGTCCATGGAGAGGCGGCCCTCCTTGATGGCGCGGAACACGATCTCCGCCGTCATCAGCTTGGCCATGCTCGCCGGCGAGAACGGCTCGTCGGCGCCCTTCTCGAACAGCACCGAGCCGGATTCGGCATCGATCAGGATCGCGTGGACGGCCGCCGTCTGGAAGGACTGGGCGCGCGAGGGCGCCGGATGGAGGAAGGCGCCGACGACCGCAGCCAGCATCCCCGCGAGCGCCCAGCGCGCCGCTCGGAACCGAATCGTACTCATCCCGCCTCTCCCGCGAACCCGCTCGTCGCCCGTCCCCGCCAAGCGTAACCTTAGCCCGAATACAATGCGGTTTCGAAGGCAAAGTTCGTTTTCGCACCGCGTCATGACCGCCCCAGAAACCCGCTTGCGCGCTTGTGGAAAACCGGGCCGGATCCCATATCAAGCCCATGCAATTTCGAGACTTTCACCCCATGAAGGCGCCCGGCCTCCGCTCCGGTCGCCGGGCCGCGCCGGCCGCCACCGGCGAGGACCAGGGGCCCTGGCGGACCCTGCCCCTCGAAGGGACGTTCGAGGTCGTCTACGAGGACGCGCGCGGCGCCTGGACGACCCGCACGCTCGATGCGCGCGAGCTGAAGCTCGGGCCCGGCCGCACCCTGCTCGGAGGGACCGACCGGGCGCACGGCCTCTATCGCGGCCTGCGCGCCGACCGCATCCGCCGGCTGACCGAGCCCGCCTCCGGCACGCGCATCGAGACCGGCATCCTCGACTGGCTCCTCGCCCGTGCGGAGGCGCAGCGGAAGGGGCGCGGCGGGCGTCACCCCCGCCGGGCGGCGTGAGCGGGCAAACTTTTCTCGGCTCGGAGCAATCGCGTGGGGACAAGAGGCCTTCCGTCGGCTCGCGATAGCGCGCGACCTTCGGTATAGCCGGTTCATGGAACTGATCTCCGCAACGCAGGCTCTGTCCGACGCCTGTGCCCGTCTCGCCGCGCAGCCCTTCGTCACCGTCGATACGGAGTTCATGCGCGAGACGACCTATTATCCGAAACTGTGCCTGATCCAGATGGCGGGTCCGGACGGGTTCGCCTGCCTCGTCGATCCGCTTGCGAAGGATCTCGATCTCAAGCCGTTCTTCGACCTGATGGCCGACGAGGGCACCGTGAAGGTGTTCCATTCGGCCCGACAGGATCTGGAGATCATCTGGCTCCTCGGCGGGCTCCTGCCGCACCCGTTCTTCGATACGCAGGTCGCGGCCATGGTCTGCGGCTACGGCGACTCGGTGTCCTACGAGCAGCTCGTCAACGACGTCGCCAAGGCGCGCATCGACAAGTCCTCCCGCTTCACCGACTGGTCGCGCCGTCCCCTTTCGGAGGCGCAGCTCGCCTACGCCCTGTCGGACGTCACCCATCTCGTGACGATCTATCAGGTGCTGGCGGCCGAACTGCTGAGCACCGACCGCGGCCTCTGGCTCGACGAGGAGATGGCGGTCCTCACTTCGCCGGAGACCTATCAGGCCGACCCCGCCCAGGCTTGGCGCCGGCTCGCCGGGCGGATGCGCAAGCCGCGCGAGATCGCGGTGCTGATGGAGGTGGCCGGCTGGCGAGAGGCGGAGGCGCAGAGCCGCAACGTGCCCCGCGGACGCATCCTCAAGGACGAGGCGGTGATCGACATCGCCACCGCCGGCCCCCGCAGCGTCGAGGCGCTGGGGCGGCTGCGCACCATCCCCGCCGGCTTCGAGCGCTCGCGCACCGGCGCCGAGATCCTCGCCGCGGTCGAGCGGGGCTTCGCCCGCGACCCGTCGCAGATCGCCATGCCCGAGCGCAGCCGCTCCCGCGGCGGCAACGGGGCGTTGGTCGATCTCCTCAAGGTGCTGCTCAAGGCGGTGGCCGAGGCCGAGGGCGTCGCGCCCAAGATTATCGCCACCGTGGACGATCTCGAAGCCTTGGCCGACGACGACGCGGCGGACGTCGCCGTGCTCCAGGGCTGGCGCCGGAGCCTGTTCGGCGACAAGGCGCTTGCGCTGAAGCACGGGCGGATGGCGCTGTCGGTGGAGCGCGGCCGGGTGACCGTACGCGAACTGCCCTAGACGCTTCGGCCTGCGATGATCCGGATCGCGGGCTCCGTCTCCCCTTCCCGGTGCCGTCGTCGGCAGAGAAGGCGTGGGAGAAGCGGGCGAGTGTCATCGCGGGATCTTGGCGGCGGAACTCGGGTGACGTAGTTCGGGATTAAGTGGCAAATCTTTTTGCCTCTCGTTCCCGGTCGCTGTTCCCGCCTCATGTTCGAGCCGAACGAAGTTCTTCAGGTTCTGAGCGGCCGCGGTGCCGTCTCCGCCGAGGGGATCGACCCGGTCAAGGTCCGCTACAAGCTCGTCGTCGAGCGCCGTGACGGCATCGTGCGCGCCCATGGCAGCCTGACGGGCCGGCACAGCGCCCTTCACCCGCTCTGGCTCACGCCGGATGCGACGCTGCATCTGAAGGATGCACGGCGCCTGGCCGTCTCCCTGACCGATCTCGTGGGCGACACCGCCGAGTTCGAGAGCACCGAACCGGTTGCGCCGGGCTGAAGCCCGCCGGAGAGTGGCCGCGACCTCCTTGCCGCGCCCCGCCTGATTGATGACCCTCGCCCCTTCGCCCACGGCCCTCGCGGACGGCGCCCGCTTTCTGCTGGCCATCCGGCCGCCCTACGACTGGGCGCATCTCGAGCGCTTCTTCGCCGATCATGCGAGTCCCGGCGTCGAGCACGTGACGCCCGGCCGCTACGCGCGCAGCTTCGTCCTCGGCGACCGACGCGGCACGCTCTCGGTCACGCCGGAAGCGGAGGCCCTGTCGGTGCGCATTCGCGGTCTCGACTCCGACGAGGCTTACGGAACGATCCTGGGGCGGGTGCGGGCGATGTTCGATCTCGACATCGACCCGCGGGCGATCGCCGACGGTCTCGGCCGCGATCCGCTCACCGCCGCCCTCGTCGCCCGTCGTCCCGGCCTGCGCATGCCGGGCGCCTTCGAGGGATTCGAGCTGGCGGTGCGGGCGATCCTCGGGCAGCAGGTCTCGGTGGCCGCCGCCACGCGCCTCGCCGGCCGCCTCGTGGCTTTTTTCGGCACGCCGCTCGCCCCTGACGAGGGCGACGGGGAGCCGGGCCTCACTCACCTCTTCCCCACGCCCGAACAGCTTCTGGACGCCGAGATTTCCCTCGTGCTCAACATGCCCCGCGCCCGCGGCCGGGCGATCCAGGGGCTCGCGGCGGCGATGCTGGCGACGCCCGATCTGTTCGCCCCCGGCGGCGATCTCGACGACCGGGTCGCGCGGCTCAAGGCCCTGCCCGGCATCGGCGAGTGGACGGCCCAGTACGTCGCCATGCGCGCCCTGGCTCAGGCCGATGCCTTCCCGGCGGGCGATGTCGGTCTGATGCGCGCCCTCGACACCGGCGCCGGGCGGCCGGGCCGGGCCGCGCTTCTCGACCGGGCCGCGGCCTGGCGGCCCTGGCGCGCCTACGCCGCGATCCATCTTTGGGCCGAGGACGCTGCGCGGAGGACGCCATGATGCCAGCCATGACGATCCGTGATCCCGCCGCCGCGGACGAGGCCGATTGGCGCCGGCTCTGGGCCGGCTACCTCGCCTTCTACGGAGAAGATCTGGCCGAGTCGGTCACCGCCGCGACGTGGCGGCGCATCCTCGATGCTGCCTCGCCGGTCTTCGCGCGGCTCGCGCAGCGGGACGGGACGGTGGTGGGCATGACGGTCAACGTCCTGCACGAGGGGACCTGGACCGCGGCGCCGATCTGTTACTTGGAGGATCTCTTCGTCGCGCCCGAAGCGCGCGGCGCCGGGCTCGGCCGGGCGCTCATCGCCGACCTCATCGAGCTCGGGAAAATGCGGGGCTGGTCGCGGCTCACCTGGCATACGCAGACGGGGAACGCGCAGGCGCGGCGGCTCTACGACCGCTTCGTTGCGGCCGACGATTTCTGCCGCTACCGGCTCGTTCTCGATCGTTAACGCCTCGTTTACCATGGCCGCATCACGGTCGGGTTCAGAGGAGAGAGCCATGAACCGACGAGTCGGCCGTAGTTTCGATGTCCTCAGCGAGGCGCAGCTCGTGGCCGGGCGCACCGCCGGCCGCCGGGTTGCCCCGGACGCGCTGGTCCCGCAGCCGGGCCCGCGGCCGATCGCCCAGCTTCTGGACACGATCCAGCACGTCGCGGAAGCCGCGACCGGTGAGCGCAGCTTCCTGCATGTCGGCGCGACCGTGCCGCGGAAGGGGTGAGCGGGAGTAGCGCCGTCAGGCGGCGGGTGTCTTGCCGCCCAGTTCGATCAGCACGATCTCCGGCGGCACGCCGAACCGGATGCCCATCCCGCTGACGCCGAGTCCGCCGGAGACGATCAGGTGGCGGCCGTCCTCGACCACGTGGCCGTAGGCGAAGCGCTGGCCGTAGCGGGAGGGCAGCACCGGCGAGTAGCCGAGCACGCGGATCTGGCCGCCATGGGTATGGCCCGACAGCGTGAGCGAGACGCGGGCGGGCACCTTCACGAAGATGTCGGGCTCGTGCGCCATCAGGATCACGGGCGCCGTATCCGTCACCTGAGCGAGCGTGGCCGGAAGGTCGGCGAGGCTGCGGCGGCTGCCGATCGGCAGGAACGGCTCCTGATCCGCGAGGCCGGCGACCCAGAACGGATGGCCGCCCTGGACGAGCCGCACCGCGTCGTTCTCCAGAACCGGTATGCCGCGCGCTTCGAGTAGGCGGCGAACCTCGACCGGACCCTTGCCGGCCCGCATCGCCTCGCGGTCGTCCCACCAATCGTGGTTGCCGAGGATGGCGTAGGTGCCGAGCGGAGCGCGAAGACCCTCGGCGAGCTGCGCGAAATCGGAAAGCGGAACCCGGTGCCACGTCACCTTCCGTCCCGCCGGGTAGTCGCCGAGCAGGAGGATCAGGTCAGGCGCGAGCGCGTTCGCCGCCGCGACGATCTCCGCGACGCGGTCGAGCGGCATGTAGGGCTCGCAGACATGGATGTCGGCGAGCACGGCGATGCGCAGGCGGAGGTCCGGGTTCCATCCCGGCGGGGTCAGGCCGTAGCGTGTCAGCGCGAGCCGAAAGCGCGGCTCGACGACGAAAGCGTAGGCACCCCCCGAGCCGAGCGTCAGCGCCGAAGCACCGAACCCGCCCAGAACCTGCCTGCGGGTCGGGAGGAGGAGCATGCCGCCGAAGCCGGCGGGTCGGCGGCGTCAGCCTCAGTCGACGGGCTCGTCCTCGTGGACGAAGCGGACGCTGTTCCGGGCTTCCGCCTTGGCGCGGGCCGCCTTGACGGCGTTGCGGCTGACATGGACGGCGGCGGCGAGCGCCGGCAGGGCGACGGGGCGGAAGTTCTCGCGATCCCCGGCCACGGTCGCCGAGGCGGTGCTGCCCGACTCTGCCGCGAAGGTCGGGGTTCGGCTGGGGGCGTACATGATTCCTGTCCTGTTTGCGCTTCGGGGCGGCCGGAGCGCGGCCGCGGCGGCTTGGTCTCACACCTCGCTTGTGGGGCGAGGACGACCTTTACACACCCTCGTCGTGGCAAGATTGCGAAGATGCCGCCTCCGCTTTGATCGATCCGCCGACATGAACGGAAGCTTAAGGCATCCGGCTTGCGGCAAATTCGAGCAAGGCGACATATCGAGCACGGCGCATCGTCACTTTTCGGCCACGCGATAGTGCAGCGCAGCGCGGTCCATCTTGCAATGCCCTCAGGAGATTTACACCCGAAGCGTCGGCGACTTGATTTAGGCCGGGGCCGATCCCTCACGCGGGCATGGGCTTCAAATCCTCATGCGCGATCCAGGCCGCCGTGCGGTCGAGGGCGCGGCCGAGGCGCTCGAACAGGGTGTGGATCTCGTCCGGCTCGATCACCAGCGGCGGGCAGACGGCGATCCGGTCGCCGGCGAGGAAGCGCACGATCAGCCCCTCGTCCTGGGCGAAGGCGACGCAGCGCGCCGCCACCCCCGCCTTCGGCTCGAACTGGCGCTTCGACGGCTTGTCCGCCACGATCTCGATGCCGCCGATCATCCCCAGCCCCCGGGCCTCGCCGACGAGCGGGTGATCGGCCAGCCGCGCCAGGGCGGCCTGGAAGTGCGGCGCCCGCTCGGCGGCCCGCTCGACGATGCGGTCGCGCCGGTAGATGTGGAGCACCCGGTTCGCGACGGCGCAGGCGACGGGGTGCCCGGAATAGGTGGTGCCGTGGCCGAAGCCGCCGAGCTTGACGCTCTCGTCCAGCATCGCGCGGTAGAGCGGCTCGTCGATGCTGATGCCCCCGAGCGGCAGGTAGCCGGAGGTGAGCGCCTTGGCGAAGGACAGGGTGTGCGGACGCATGCCGAGGGTTTCGCCGCCGAACCACGTGCCGAGCCGGCCGAAGCCGCAGATCACCTCGTCGGCGACGAGGCGAACGTCGTAGCGGTCGAGCACCGCCTGGATCGCCGGGAAATAGCCGGCAGGGGGAACGATGGCGCCGCCCGCTCCCATCACCGGCTCGGCGAAGAAGGCCGCGACGGTGTCCGGGTCCTCGGCGAGGATCTGCGCCTCGAGTTCCGCCGCGAGGCGCTGCGAATACGCCTCCTCGCTCTCACCCGCCTCCGCGCCGCGGTAATGGTGCGGACAGGCGGCGTGCAGGAAGCCGTCGAGCGGCAGGTCCCAATCGGCGTGGTTGGCGGGAAGCCCGGTGAGCGAGGCGGTGGCCACCGTCACGCCGTGATAGCCCTTCCGGCGGGCGATGATCTTTTTCTTGCGCGGGCGCCCGAGCGCGTTGTTCATGTACCAGAGCAGCTTGACCTGTGCGTCGTTGGCCTCCGAACCCGACGAGGTGAAGAAGATCTTCGAGGTCGGGACCGGCATCAGCTCCTTCAGCGTCTCGGCCAGCTCGATCGCCGGATCGTGGCTGCGGCCCGAGAACAGGTGCGCGAAGGGAAGCCGGCCCATCTGCTCGGCGGCGGCCTCGACCAGCTCCTCGTTGCCGTAGCCGAGAGCCGTGCACCACAGCCCGGCCATGCCTTCGAGGTAAGGACGGCCGTCGGTGTCGTAGACCCAGACGCCGTGGCCCCGCTCCAGCACCAGCGGACCGGTCTCCCGGAAGGTGGCGAGGTTGGTGTAGGGGTGGATCAGGGTCTCGACGTCGCGGGCGGCGATGTTCGACAGCATGATGCGGCAGCCGGAAGACTACGCCGACAGGATGCGCCGGCAGCGCCGCCACACTAACGGCCGCAATCTCGGTCAGGAAGGCGGAGTCCGCCTGCCTCGAAGACGCAACGACCGCTCGTGATGCTCGATCCGGCCACCATCGTCGCCACGCCCGCCCCCGGCCGCAGCTGCGGCCCCTGCACGCTCTGCTGCAAGGTCTACGAGGTGCCCGCGGTCGAGAGTCCAGCGGGGCGCTGGTGCCGGCATGTCCGCTCGGGCGGCGGATGCGGCATCCATGCGGAGCGGCCGGACCATTGCCGCGCGTTCCACTGCCTCTGGATGACGGAGGCCTGGATCGGGCCGGAATGGCGGCCGGACCGGGCGAAGATGGTGCTCAGTCTCGATCCCGTGACGCGCTTCCTCAACGTGCAGGTCGATCCCGGCCAGGCTGGAGCCTGGAAGCGGGCGCCCTATCACGATCAGCTGCGGCGCTGGGCGGCGGCCTCCCTGCCGCTGCAGCGCTACGTGCTGGTCCACGCCAACGCGATGACGACCGTCGTCCTGCCGGATCGGGACGTGCCGCTCGGCACCTTCGCGCCCGGCGACCGGCTCGTGGCCCGCGAGCGGATGGGGCCGGCGGGAATGACCGCGGATGTGGAGAAGATCTCACAGCCGGCCTGATCTCGGACCGCCTGCCTTGGGCCCCTTCGCTCGACCGTCGCGGCATCCGCTCCGGCCGGGACCGCTCAGGTCATGCAGCGGCCGGGCACCATGCGGCGCGCCTCAGGCCCGACGAGCGAGCTCAGGGGAGCCTCGCAGCCTTCACGGGTCAGGCGACGGGGCTTGGCCGGCAGCTCTTCCTGAGCCGAGCGGGTCGGCACCGACTCCGTGCGCGTGGCGGGGCGCGGTGCGGTCGCCACATGAACCGGGCTGAGGGCCGTCGAGTAGGGGCGCATGCCCGGCAGCGGCGTGGCGGGCGCCTCGTAGGCGACGCGCGGACCCGTCGGGCCCCCCATGGCGTCGGCCTCCTGCCGGACGACCGGCAGCAGCAGCAGGGTCAGGATCGCAGCGGGAACACTCACACCGAGGACGAGGCCGGTCCGAAGCATCTTTGCGATCTCCGATGGGAGCTTGACAGGTTGTCATCACAACGCTGCTTTCGGATCACCGGTTCCTTCACTGTCCCGCTTCGGATCAAGTCAGTATTCCAACCCCGATTCGCGGCCTCGCCGGCCCGGCCCGCGCACCGATTCGACTCGGTGGGACGTGGCAAAAAGACATCTGTGGACAGAAAATCGGCGCCGGTGAGCGAATTTCGGAACCTCGCCGACGGCTAACCGTTGAGGAAGCACCCGGCCACCTGGTCCTCCCCGCATTCCCCTTGTGCATCGGCCGGAACCTCTTCACGGGTCGGACAATGGTCCGGCCCGTTTTTTCGTGCCCGGTCTCCGTCCCAGGCTTCCGGCCACGAAAAAGGGCGCCGGCCTCGCTGGCCAGCGCCCTCGGTTCTCGTCCGGTGCGTCGGTTCAGGCGTTGTGCGCCTCGCGGCGGCGGGCGCTCTGCTGGAAGAACAGCGCCTGGCTGATCACGGCCGAGACGTTGGCGGGCTGGAACGGCTTGGCGATGAGGAAGGCCGGCTCCGGCCGCTCGCCGGTGAGGAAGCGCTCCGGATAGGCGGTGATGAAGATCACCGGCACCTCGAAGGTCTTCAGGAGGTCGTTGACCGCATCCAGGCCCGACGAGCCGTCGGCGAGCTGGATGTCGGCGAGGATCAGGCCGGGGCGCTTGCTCTCGGACGCGATCTTGACCGCCTCGCTGCGGGTCCGCGCCACGCCGATGACGTTGTGGCCGAGCCCTTCCACCAGGGCTTCGAGATCCATGGCGATGAGCGGCTCGTCCTCGATGATCAGGATCTCGGTCGCCATGTCGGCGGCGAGCTCACGGCCCGCCTCGTCCACCAGGTCGCGCACCTTGTTCACGTCCACGTCCAGGATCACGCCGGCATCCTCCTCGGAGAAGCCTTCGAGGCAGGAGAGCAGGAAGGCCTGCCGGGGCAGCGGGGTGATCTGGCCGAGCCGGACTTCGGCCGGAAGGTCGTGCTGCACCTGATCGCTGTGGCCGTTGACCGAGAGCGAGTTCCAGATCCGCGTGAAGACGCGGAAGAGGTCCGCCTTGACGTTCGTGCTGCGGCCCAGGGTCTCGGGCTCGTTGACCAGCGTCTCGAGCGTGGCGGCGACGTAGGCGTCGCCCGCCACCTGACTGCCCGTGAGCGCGCGCGCGTAACGGCGCAGGTACGGCAGGTGCTGCACGACCAGTTGTGCTGTCGACATGAGTTCCCCTGAGCCTCTTCGCTCTTCGCTTATCGATGCGCCCCTAACGCGGGGGCTCGACGTCCGTTCCTGGCCCATGCGGAACCCAAGCCGCATGGCCGCGTTGCTGCTGCAGCCATGACTCATGTCAAGCTGCAAGACAATCGCGGCAGATGTGGCGCCAAGGGGATCTTGAAAGCATGAACGAGGACGAGCCGGCCGGTGCGTTCCCGACCGGGGACCGGCCCACTCGATTGCGTGCCGAGAACGGTTTGAATGACCAGACGCAGAGGCGCATCGGCACCCATCTGCGCGCACTCTACGATTCCGTCGTGCAACAGCCGATACCGGACCGTTTCCGAGATCTGATCGCACGCCTCGAGGATGACGGACCGAAGCCGGAGGGGCCGGTCGGTCCCTGAATTCCCTTTCAGACTGATCCCGAATGGCGCGAGCCGCCCCCGGAAGTCGGGTGCGGCTCGCTTGTCAGGCCATCGTCACAACGTCGTCGAGCGACCGCGCATCAGGCCGATCACGGCCGAGATCGCGAACAGGACGATCGCGACGAAAAACACGAGCTTGGCGGCCTCCATGGCCGTGCCGGCGATGCCGCCGAAGCCCAGCAGGGCCGCGACGAGGGCAACCACCAGGAACGTAACAGCCCACCCGAGCATGTCCAACTTCCTTCCAACAACTGGCGCGGCCCGTGCCGCCGCCTCTTGGAAGCAATAACGCCAAGTTTTCGCCGGGAGTTCCTTTTCGCGGCCGCGGCGCCGTGAAGAGTTTATTACGAACCGCGTGCGACCGTCGCAGGGTCTCGGAACCGACTGGCAAATCCGGCCGTTCGTCACCATCTCTCCGCAAGACGACGACCAGACTTGTCGATGTGAAGGAGGCCTCTGGCGTGCCCGCACAGAAAAAGCCCTTAGTTCCCGGTATCGCTCAGGTGAAGGCCGCCTTGGAGGCCACAGCCCGGCTCGTGTCGGCGCTCGCGCCGCAGCCGGTTCTGCAGCCCATTCCGGTCCGCGTGAAATCCGCCCGTCGTCGCTGAGACAGACGGCAGCCTTTCGACCCTTATTCGGTCGCCGCAAGGTGATCCCATCGAGCGCCGTCCCCCCGGGCGGCGCTTTTTTCGTGGCGTCGATCTTTCCACAGCTTTGCGCCCGCTTGGAGCGAAAAACCGATCACGGTCCGCGCCGAACAACGATGGGCCGCCGAGCGTTCCGACCGGAAACACTCGTTTCATCGCTCGAAAGGCCGGTTCGGGTCCGCTTCTGCGTGGTCTTCCCAAATTGTCACCGCTTTGCTCGGCGGCCTAGCTGACGCCCGAGCGATACGGTCAGCCGGTCCGCCTCGATGGCGGATAGGCCGCAGGCGCCGGGGTGACGGGGGGTGGCGGGGATGGGTTTCGGCAAGCGTGCGCCCGGAGCATGGGCAGCGAGAAGCCCGGCTGAACCGGTTGCGGCGCCGCGCCGCCGACTTGTCACGACAGCTCTCCTCGGCTTGCTGATCGGCCTCGGCCTGACGAGTGCGACGACGATGGTGCGTGCTTCCGAACGGGGCCTGCTCAACGGGCTGTTCGAGACGATCTTCGGCGCAGCGAGCCCCGCACCCGCCGTCGTCGCGAAGCCGATCCCGAGAGCGCCCCGGCGCTACGCATCGCTCCCCGAGCCGCGTCGCAGCGCGGGAAACCGTCTGGTGCAACGGACGCCGCGCCTCGAAGCGCGCACGGTGCCGCCCGGCCGGCGCGAGCGGGCCGTCGCACCGGCTTCCTTCGCAGCCGGAACGCGGACCGTCTGCGTGCGCCGCTGCGACGGATTCGCATTTCCCCTCGGCCGTTTGCAGGCACGGGCGGATCTGCCCGTTCACGCCGCGGCCTGCGCCGCCGCCTGCCCGAACGCGCAGACGGACCTGTTCACCCTGGCGCCGGGTCGGTCCGAGTTCGAGCAGTCGGTCGGTCTCGACGGCCGCCCCTATCTCCGCACCGCCTCGGCCAACGTCTATCGCCGCACCCGCGTCGAGAACTGCTCCTGCCAACCGACGGGTGTCGCGGGGCCGCTGATGCCGCTCGCCGACGACCGCACCCTTCGGCCGGGCGACGTCGTCGCCTCGGACGAGGGAGCCGACCTCGTCGCCGGCCTCTCCCGCGCCGGGCCGACGCTCGTCGATTACCGGGTCGCGGCCCTGAGCCGGCGCGGCCGCGGCATCATCGAGGAAAGGGTCGGCGCCCTGCGTCGTGACGCGGCCGGTGCGGCGTTCCAGGAGGTCCTGCGCGCCGCGCGGTCGGGATCCCGCCGGGTGCGCGTCGCGGAAGCGCAGACCATGAAGCTGCGGGTCGACATGGCCGCGGCGGACTTCGCGCCGGTCGCCTCGCGCGGCGAAGGCTTCGCGCCGGTCCGCATCGTGTCGCCCTCCCCGTTCGGGCAGTGATCGGATCGCGTCCGGCCGGCGCCCGAGTTGGCGAAACGGCCGGGCTGTCGTAGGCGGGCGGCACCGTCGTCGTTTGAAGCCGTCATCATGAGTGAACCGTCCGCGGACGCGAAAGGCCCCTCGCCCGATTTCGAGAGCGCTCTGCCCGCGCCCGGGCGGACCGAGACGATGAGCCCGCTGGTGCGGCGGCGGATCTGCCCCAATGGCGGTCCCTTCACCGCGAGCGGGACCTGCAGCTACATCGTCGGGCGCGGCCGTGTCGCGGTGATCGATCCGGGTCCGGCGGATTCCGGGCACATCGACGGATTGCTGGCCTCGCTCGATGGCGAGCAGGTCGAGGCCATCGTCGTCACCCACACCCACCGCGACCATTCACCGGGCGCTCGCCTGCTGCAGGAGCGAACCGGCGCGCCGATCGTCGGCTGCGGCCCGCACCGGGCCGCCCGGCAGCTCGCCGAGAACGAGCTGCCCGCCCTCGATGCCAGCGCGGACCGCGAGCACCGGCCCGACCGGGAGCTGGCGGAGGGAGAGAGCCTGACCGGCGACGGCTGGACGCTGACCGCTTTGGCGACCCCCGGCCACACCATGAACCATCTCGCCTTCGCCCTGCCCGAGGAGAACGTGCTGTTCTCCGGCGACCATGTGATGGCGTGGTCGACTTCGGTCGTCGCGCCGCCGGACGGATCGATGCGGGCCTACATGGACTCGCTGGAGCGCCTGCGCGATCGGAGCGAGACGCTGTACTGGCCGGGCCATGGCGGACCCGTCCGCGATCCCCGCCGCTTCGTGCGCGGGCTTGCCGCCCACCGCCGTCAGCGCGAGGCGGCGATCCGTGCCCGGCTCGAGGCGGGCGACCGCGACATCGCGGCCATCGTCGGCACCGTCTATCAGGGCCTCGCACCGCACCTGCGCGGCGCGGCGGCGCTCTCCGTCTTCGCCCATCTGGAAGATCTGGTGGAGCGGGGCCTCGCCGTCACCGACGGCCCGCCCCTGCTCGGTGGAACGTTCCGGCCCGCCTGAGCAACGCCCGACGGCGCCGCACCGCCCACCTTACTTCAGGGCGATGGCGAGGTTGGCGACCTCGTCGAGGTAGGAGCGGATCCGGTCGGCATTGTCGCCGAAATCGCGGTCGCCGATCCGGGAGGCCGAGCGCACGTCGATGCGCGCGCCGTCGGCCCGCGGATGCACCCGCACGGTGATGTCGGCGGGCAGGTTCAGGATCCGGGTATGGGCCACCGCCTCGATGCGGCCGTTGCCGATCCGCCCGCCGGGCCGGATCGCCTCGACGATCTGCCACTTGCGGTTCACCGCCGCCTTGCGCGCCAGCTCAAACGCCTCGTCGGCCTCGACGTCGAGGGTCAGCGGCGCGATCTGCGGATAGGCCGCCCGCTGCGCCTCCCGCGTCGCCTGTCCCGGCTCAGGAGGGTAGCGGCCGTCGCGGGCGGCGAAGGCGAGGCGCGAGCGCGAGAAGGCGGGCGGGCGCTCGGTATCCGTCGAGACATCGGTGAGCGTCGGCAGGCGCACGCCCTTGAGTGCGGCATAGGCCGGATAGGCCAGGACGAGGCTGGCCAGGAACAGGCCGCCGATGGCCGCCCCGAGGCCGCCCGCGCCCTCGCGCCACACCCGCACCATCGCGAACACCGCCAGCGCCACCGCGACGACGGAGAGGGCGATCCCGCTCCCGAGCACGGCGAGAGCCGGCGCCGGCTCGGCCGACGGGCTGCGCACGATCAGCACCGCCATGGCGGTGACGATCAGGGAGAACAGGGCGAGCGTCCGCGCGTAGCGGCCCGCCCGCGTCACCGGTTCATCGAGAAGCTGACGACGCATGGTCCCGGAAACGGATGAAAGGATGTGAGGCGTGGATAAATCGCCGCGCAGTCTACAGGCTGGGGGTGGACTGCGCCACTCGGCTACCCGGCGCGGATCCCTCTGCTACAAGCTGGACGGACATGTCCGAGCGTCAAGCCCGTCCCGCGTCGAACGCCGAACCTGTCGATCCCCTGCGGGTCTGGTTTCGGTTCATCCGCCTCAGCCGGCGCGTCACGGCCGCCGTCGCCGCGGAACTGCGGGAGCTCGGCCTGTCGATCCCGCAATTCGACGTATTGTCGACCTTGAGCGAGCGCGAGGGGCTGACGCAGCAGGAACTGGCCGCGCGGCTCTACGTCACCAAGGGCAACGTGTCGGGCCTGATCGACCGCCTCGTCGAAGCCGGACTGGTCGAGCGCCGTTCGATCCCCGGCGATCGTCGCTCCCACGCGCTCCATCTCACCGGCGCGGGCGCCGAGGTCGCGGCGCGCGGGATCGCGGCGCAGGCCGCCTACGTCGCGCGAACCTTGGGGCGGCTCGACGACGCCGATCTCCGCGCCTTCGAGGACCTCGTGGTCAAATGGCGCGAACTGGCACGCGCCGACGCATCGATCTGACAGCCGGTACAAAAAGAAACAGACGCCCGCGGCGCCCGTAGTTGGAAATATATTTCTGTTTTTTGGAAGGCTGGGCGGTCGAGCGCGGGTGACGCGCCCGGTACCGCCTCAGCCGGTTTAAGCCTCGCCGGTGCGGCCGGTCGATTGACCGCCCTTGCGGCCGGCGGATGAGGCCAGCTCACGATCCTGCGAGAAGGAGCGCTTCTCAGCCGGGACCGATCGACCGCCCTTACTGGCGATCTCGCGCTGCCGCTCGATATTCATGGAAGCGAAACCTCGCTTCGAGGTGGAATTACCAGATGCCATCAGCGCCTCCTCAGGCCAACTCTTCACACCCTCCTCAACCATCATCCCTTTCGATTGTTCCTTGGCTGTATCGACGGCCGAGCTTTGGGAAACCCCTGTTTCGTCCAAACGTTAGGCGTGCTCACACCAGCGCGTTGCGCGGAGTTGTGAACAGGTCTCCACAGGCCGGTCCACACCCATGAGGAGCCGGGATGACGAACCGACATATGGTGAAGCCTTCGCTCGCGGCCAAGTCCGACTCGGCTTCCGCGGCCCCTGGTCGCCCCGAGCCGAACAGGACACCGTTGCCGCCGATGCCGGCGCCGGAAGACAGCCCGACGCCGACGACGGACGAGGAACCGATCGACTCGCCCCAGCCGAATGCCAGCGCCAAGCGGAACCCGCCGGGCCCCGGCAACCTCGGATTGTCGACGGACCGCAAGGGGTGACCATCAGGCAAGATAGTGCCGATGCGTGAGGGGACGGGGCGGCTGGTGGCTTTGCCGGTGTCACCCGTCGGGTCTCGACCGTCTGACGGCAGGGCTGCTTTGACACGACCCGCCGCTGCGTCTACCCGCGGGCCTTTCCGCCTGCCGCCCTGGAGGCGCATCGGAGTGTGTCCATGACCCTCGACAACGAGGTGATGTCCCTGCGGCAGGTGCCGCTGTTCCGCGAGGTCGAGCCGTCACGCCTCAAGCTCCTCGCGTTTACCAGCGAGCGCGTGCATTTCGAGGCGGGCCAAGCCTTCTTCGCCCGCGGCGAGGCGGCGGACGCGGCCTATCTCATCCTCGAAGGATCAGCCGCGGTCTCCATCGACGGGCCGTTCGGTCCCGTCCGCCTCGCCCTGCTCGGCCCCAACGCCCTCGTCGGCGAGATGGGCATCCTGGCCGATCAGCCGCGCTCGGCGACGGTGACCGCCGACACGGCGACGACGGCTCTGCGGATCGACCGCGACGTCTTCATCGAATTGCTCGCGCAGTTCCCGCAGATCGGCATCGCCGTCATGCGCGAACTCGCCCTCCGCCTGGAGCAGACCAACCAGCGGCTGGCCGAGCGCGTCGGCAACGCCTGACCGGCGCGCTGCCTCACGGCGTCGAATAGGTGATGAACTCCATGAGTGACCCGTCCGGATCGCGGAAGTAGACGCTCACGCCCTTCCCGGCCGCGCCGTGGCGCTCGACCGGTCCCAACTCGACCGCGACGCCGTGGACGGCGAGATGCGCCATCGCCTCCTCGATCGAGCCCGACCACCGGAAGCAGAGGTCGCTGCCGCCGGGCATCACCGGCTCGCGGGCGCGCGGCGTGCCGATCTGGCCCGGACCGTGGACGTTGAGCTGGACGCCGCCGAAGCGGAACACCACGCCCTTGCCGAACGGGATCACCTCGGCCCGCAGCACGTCCCGGTAGAACGCGGTCGCGCGCTCCCAGTCGGAGACGTGGATGACGCAATGGTCGAGGTGGATCGCCGGCGCGAGCGTCGCGATATCGGTCCCCGCCTCCTCGACGAGCTGGGTCTCGGTCTCGGGCATCCTTCCCCTCCGGCTCACGCGATTTTGCGCTGCAGATAACGCGGTCCGCTCCCGGGGCGAGACTGCCTCACGGCAACGTTCCTCGGCCGATGCGGCCCCTAAGTCACACCCGATCGGCCCCGGGGCGGGTAGTCATGGCGAATGAATTGCAACGCCAACCCGCCGCCCGCGGCGGTGACAGGAGCCGCTATGGCCGCCCCCAAGACCGCCGGCACGGCCGCCTCCATCGCGGCCCGGACGGCGACCCGCCGCGTGATGCTCGCCGCCTTCTGCCTCGTCCCGCTCGCGGCCTGCCAATCGTCCAAGCCGGGCCCGATGGCGGGCGGCGGCGACGATGCGGCCTGGTACATCGGTACGATGCCCGACAAGCCGTTCGACGTGCCGCTGGTCGACCGGTCTCGGATCGATCCGAAGTACCGCCGCCAGGAGGTCGCCTATGCCGGCCCGGAGGCGCCGGGCACCATCGTTGTCGACATCGACAAGCGTCAGCTCGCCCTGGTTCAGGAGGGCGGCACGGCGCTGCAATACGGCGTCGGGGTCGGCAAGGCCGGCTTCTCGTGGAAGGGCGACGCACGGGTCGGCCGCAAGGGCGTGTGGCCGGATTGGAGCCCGACCACGACGATGGTCTCGCTCAATCCGAGCATCGAGCGGTCGCGCAAGGGCGGCATCGACAACCCGCTCGGCGCCCGCGCCCTGTATCTCTACAACGGCAACCGCGACACGCTGTTTCGCATCCACGGCACCAACGAGCCCTGGAGCATCGGCGAGCAGATGTCCTCGGGCTGCGTGCGCATGCTCAACGAGGACATCGTCGATCTCTACGAGCGCGTCCCCGTCGGCGCCCGCGTCGTGGTGAAGCGCAACGGCAAGTACCGCGTCTGATCCGGCCGGGTTCGGGGAACCTTTTGCGTTCCCCGAGCGTCGTTGCTCTGCGGCCAAGCTTGGCCGTGGGATCGCGTTCGAACACCTGGCCATGACCATCACCCTTTCGCATCTCCAGCCGATCGTCGCGATCCTGGCGGGCATCCTGATCCTGATCGCGCCGCGGCTGCTGAACTACATCGTGGCGATCTATCTGATCGTCGTCGGGCTGATCGGGCTGGGCGTCCTTCGCCACTTCTCCTGAAAGGGGGAAGCGGGAAGCGGTGGCCCGGCCTCTCTTTTGCAGCGCAACCTTTGCCGTCCCGCGCCCTTCCGCGCCGGGGCGCACTCCCCTTTTGGGATGCGCGCACTAAGCTCTGACAGAGCCCCCACATCGTCACTCCTCGTGGCGGAGCGACGTGAAGCTTATCCTTGCACTGCGACATGAGATGCGCCACGCCCGCGTGAGCGGCGCTTGGTCGCCAGATCCGTCCAGCGGAGAGACTGATGACGAAATGGGTCTATTCCTTCGGTGACGGCAAGGCCGAGGGCGAGGCGTCGATGCGCAATCTCCTCGGCGGCAAGGGCGCCAACCTCGCCGAGATGTCGAACCTCGGCCTTCCGGTGCCCCCCGGCTTCACCATCACCACGGAAGTTTGCACCTACTACTACCAGAACGGCGAGACCTACCCGGCGGAACTCGCCGACGAGGTGAAGGCCGCTCTCGACAAGGTCGGTGCGCTCACCGGCCGCCGCTTCGGCGACGCCGAGAAACCCCTGCTCGTCTCGGTCCGCTCCGGCGCCCGCGCCTCGATGCCGGGCATGATGGACACCGTGCTCAATCTCGGCCTCAACGACACCACCGTCGAGGCGATGGCGAAGGACGCCGAGGACGAGCGCTTCGCCTACGATTCCTATCGGCGCTTCATCACGATGTACTCGAACGTCGTGCTCGGCGTGGAGCATCACGCCTTCGAGGAGGCGCTAGAGCACTACAAGGACGAGAAGGGCCTCAACCTCGACACCGAGCTGAAGGCCGACGACTGGAAGCACCTGATCGGCGTCTACAAGAAGATCGTCCGCGACGAGCACGGCTCCGACTTCCCGCAAAAGCCCGAGGACCAGCTCTGGGGCGCGATCGGCGCGGTGTTCGATTCCTGGATGATCCCGCGGGCCAAGAAGTACCGCGAGCTGAACAACATCCCCGAGAGCTGGGGCACGGCGGTCAACGTCCAGGCCATGGTGTTCGGCAACATGGGCGACACCTCGGCCACCGGCGTCGCCTTCACCCGCAACCCCTCCACCGGCGAGAGCGCGCTCTACGGCGAGTTCCTCATCAACGCACAGGGAGAGGACGTGGTGGCGGGCATCCGCACCCCGCAGGACATCACCGAGAAGGCCCGCATCGAGGCAAAGAGCGAAAAGCCTTCGATGGAGAAGGCGATGCCCGAGAGTTTTTCCGAATTGACCCGCATCTACGGGATTCTGGAAAAGCACTACCGCGACATGCAGGACATGGAGTTCACCATCGAGCGGGGTAAGCTCTGGATGCTCCAGACCCGCAATGGCAAGCGCACCGCCAAGGCGGCCCTGCGCATCGCCGTGGAGCTCGCGGGCGAGGGCCTGATCTCGAAGGAGGAGGCGATCAAGCGTATCGAGCCCGGCGCGCTGGACCAGCTCCTGCACCCGACCATCGACCCGGATGCCGAGCGCAAGGTCATCGCCACCGGCCTGCCGGCCTCCCCCGGCGCCGCCGTCGGCGAGATCGTGTTCAACTCGGAGGCGGCGGAAGCCGCCAAGAAGGCCGAGCGCCGCTGCATCCTCGTGCGCATCGAGACCTCGCCCGAGGACATCCACGGCATGCACGCCGCCGAGGGCATCCTCACGACGCGCGGCGGCATGACCAGCCACGCGGCCGTCGTCGCCCGCGGCATGGGCAAGCCCTGCGTCTCCGGCGTCGGCTCGATCCGGATCGACTACAAGGCGCAGACGCTCACCGTCGGCGGCGTGACCCTGAAGGCGGGCGACGTCATCACCATCGACGGCTCGACCGGCCAGGTGATCGAGGGCGAGGTCAAGATGCTCCAGCCGGAGCTGTCGGGCGACTTCGCCGCGCTGATGGAGTGGGCGGACGCGGTCCGCACCATGAAGGTGCGCACCAACGCCGACACCCCGGCCGACGCCCGCGCCGCTCGCAAGTTCGGCGCGGAAGGCATCGGCCTGTGCCGGACCGAGCACATGTTCTTCGAGGGCGACCGCATCGTCGCGGTGCGCGAGATGATCCTCTCCGACGATGCCGAGGGCCGTCGCAGCGCGCTCGCGAAGATCCTGCCCTACCAGCGCCAGGACTTCGCGGAGCTGTTCACGATCATGTCGGGCCTGCCGGTCACGATCCGCCTGCTCGATCCGCCGCTGCACGAGTTCCTGCCGCACACGGACGAGGAAATCAGCGAAGTCCAGGCCGCGACCGGTATCCCGGAGGACAAGATCCGCAACCGCATCCGGGAACTCTCCGAGCACAACCCGATGCTCGGCTTCCGCGGCTGCCGGCTCGCCATCGCCTTCCCCGAGATCGCCGAGATGCAGGCCCGCGCGATCTTCGAGGCGGCGGTGCAGGCCGCCAAGGATACCGGCGCCCCGGTGACGCCGGAGGTGATGGTGCCGCTCGTCTTCACGCGGATGGAGTTCGACATCGTCAAGGCCCGGATCGACGCCATGGCCAAGGCCGTGACGGAGGAGACGGGGGCGAAGCTCGAATACCAGGTCGGCACGATGATCGAGCTGCCGCGGGCGGCGCTCAAGGCCGGCGAGATCGCCGAGACCGCGGAGTTCTTCTCCTTCGGCACTAACGATCTCACCCAGACGGCGCTCGGCATCTCCCGCGACGACGCCGCCACCTTCCTCGGGCCCTACACCCAGAAGGGTATCCTCTCGGTCGATCCGTTCGTGTCGATCGATCAGGAGGGCGTGGGCGAACTCGTGAAGATCGGCGCCGAGCGCGGCCGCGCCACCCGCGACGGGCTCAAGCTCGGAATCTGCGGCGAGCATGGCGGCGACCCGGCCTCGATCGGCTTCTGCCAGGAGGTCGGCCTCGACTACGTGTCCTGTTCGCCCTTCCGGGTGCCGATCGCCCGCCTCGCCGCGGCGCAGGCAGCGCTCGGCAAGGACGCCTGAAACGCTCGATGAACGACCCCGCGGGCCCACGGTCCGCGGGGGGTTCAGGGATGGCGGGGCAAGCTTCGCAATAATTTTGCGGACAGACCCCTGAACCCGTGTCGCCCAGGCACGTTACCTGCTAGCGGAAGACCCTGCGCGGCGAGCGCCGATTGGTCTTCTGGCCAGGGCACCCGCGGGACTTCCAGCCATGTCGAATCCCGACTCTCCCTCTGCCCTCCTGGATCATCGCGCCATCGTTCCCGGCCACCGGGCGATGCAGGCCGCCTATCTCGGGGTTCTCGCGACATTGGCCGCCGCGGCCGGTGTGGTCGGGCTCGTCTATTTCGAGGCCGACCGCAACGGGCGCGAGGCGGGCCGGATGATCATTGCCTCGCAGGACGGCAGCGGCTACGTCGCCGCGCTGGTGCACGGCATGGCCCAGCGTCACGGCCGCCCGACCCCTTAACCGTCCGGCAACCACGTTCGCGATTAAACTCCTGCCCGTGAGGAACGGTCGCTCCCGCTTGCGCTAGGCTGGGGCTTCCGGCCGCTCGTGAGCGTGGAGTGTCGGCGTTGCGTACGAGGCGCGTTCGAGGTCTGGGGCTCGGCCCCCGCTGGATCGTCTCGGCCGTGGTGCCGTGGATGCTGGCGAGCGGCCTGCTGGTTTCCTTCACCGCCACCGCCGGCACCGATGCCACGCTCCGGCCGGACCGACTCTCGGAGCGGGACGTCGCGGTGACGGGTGCGCTGGTGGCGTCCACCTCGTGGAGCCCGGACGTGATCGATGCCGGTCTCGTGACGCCCGGCGCTCCTCACGAAGCCGAGCCGGGGGAGGATGGCCTCCCCGCCCTCGCCGATTCCGACGGTGCCACCCCCGCCACGCCTCGCGCCGTCGCCCTTTCCTCGGTGACGCCGGCGCCCGCCGACGCGACCCCGATCGAGGTCGCCGCGTCGAGCCTCGCCCTTCCCGGCTTCTCGGCCCGCCTCGACCGTGGCCCGTCGGTGCTTGATCCGCAGATGGCGGCGCCGGAGGCCAAGTCCCACTACGCCGAGCTGATCAACCCGGACGCGATGGACCGCGAGCAGCGCTGCCTCGCCGAGGCCGTCTATTTCGAGGCCCGCAGCGAGCCCGAGGAGGGACAGGCCGCCGTCGCGCAGGTGGTGCTGAACCGCGTCAAGAGCGGGCTCTACCCCTCCTCGGTCTGCGGCGTCGTCTACCAGAACCGCCACCGCTTCATGGGCTGCCAGTTCTCGTTTGCCTGCGAGGGCAAGTCACTGCGCATCACCGACGCGGAATCGTGGCGCAGCGCGACTCGCGTCGCCAGCGCGGTGATCGAGGGCCGGACCTATGTCAGCGAGGTCGGTGGCGCAACTCACTACCACGCCGACTACGTCCGCCCCGGCTGGTCCCGCCGGCTCAAGCGCAAGGACATGATCGGCCGGCACATCTTCTACCAGTTGAAGCCGAACCAGACCTGATCCGCCGCCCGCGCGATCGCTTCGGCTCCGCCTCGCGATGACGGACGAGCGGTGTCCGTGACCGCGGCTACTTCCCCTGCTTGAGGTAGTTCGCTCCGCCGATCACCAGAAGCTTGTCCTTATCCCGGTCGGGCGCGAACAGGCTGAGCGACTCCGCCCCGCCCGCGTCGTCCGTCAGCGTGATCCGGAAGCCCGAGACCGCGTAGCGCCCGCTCTGCACCGGCCGGCGGCTGTGCCCGGCTACCGTTGTGCCGCCGTCGATGGCGCCGCCGGTGGAGGAGAAGCCGGTGCTGCCCTCGCGGGTGAAGCGTCCGTCGGGACTGAGCGTGAGCGTGCGCGCGCCGCCGACCGAGCCTGTCGGCCCGCTCGATCCGAAGGTGTGGCTCCAGGTGCCGGAGAAGCGATGCCCGTCGGCGAAGGGTGGCATCGTCGCGTAGGTCTTGTCGCCGATCTTGATGCCGTCCTTGGTGCGGGTGAAGGCGTCGCTCGAACGGGTCACGAGGCCGAACGCGTTCTCGATCTCGACCCGGTCGATGCGGTTGGCCGAGAGCCAGCCGCCCTTCAGCGCGTAGGTGCCGCAGGTCGCGACCTCCGTGCGGCAATGGCCGGCGATGTCGCCGTCGCGGGGCAGTTCGGTGGTGAAGAGTCCGCCCTTGTCGAACAGCAGGGTCGCTTGGTCGGCGGTGAAATCCAGGCCGCCGAAGGCGTTGGGCATCAGCCGCGTCTCGGTGCGCGCGTAGAGCCCGTCCATTCCCCCGTCGCCGGATCTCGGCGCGAGGACGAGGCCGCGGTCGTCCTTGGTCGGACGGTAGGCGCGAACCAAAGCCTCGAATCCCTCGCGGACCGGTTTCTCGGCATCCCGCTCGAGCTGGAGCGTGAGGAGCATCAGGTAATGCTCGCTCCCTCCCGCCGCGATCCCGACGAACCACGCGTTCATGCGCAGTCCGTCGCTCGACCGGCAGCAGCGCTGCTCGATCCGGATGGGATGGCCGTCGAGGGTCTCGCCGGCTTTCGCGGTGAGCGGCTTGCCCTCGGTCGGGACCTGTTTGAAGCCGCGGACGAACTGCGTGAAGGCGGTGTCGAAGGCGCCGGAGGCCGGCCTGGGCTTGGCGACCAGCAGGATCGCGATGCCCTCGCGTCCGCGCGGGCCGGCCGGCTCGTAGACGCGCTGGAACAGGAGGCCGTCATTCGCCTAGCGCCGCGTCCAGTCCTCGAAGGCGGCGGGCAGGTCGAACCGGGCGCTGCCGAGCGCCGTCTCCGCCGGCCGGGCCGGCTGCCCGGTCGCGAGGAGGAGAGCGAGGACGGCCGAGGTGCCCCCCGCCCTCCGGCGCCAGCGCGCGCCCGTCACGTCACGACGCTCGGCTCCGCGCGGCCGGTGAGCCTCTCGATGTCGGCCAGCTCCCGCGCCACCGACACGACGGGCGCGAGGACCTCGGCCACCGGCAGTTCGAGCCGGTCCCGCGCCGCCTCGTAGCGCTCGATATAGACCCGCAGCGTCGCCCCGGCGGTGCCGGTGCCCGAGAGGCGGTAGACGATGCGCGCATCCTCCTCGAAGGTGACCCGCACGCCCTGCGCCTCCGTCACCGAACCATCGACCGGATCGACGTAGCGGAAATCGTCCGCCGCCTTGACGGTGAGGCCGCCGATCCTGGTGCCCGGCAGAGCGCCGAGCTTGCCGCGCAGCCCCTCCATCAGCCGGTTGGCGGCGCCCGCATCGATCTCCTCGTAGTCGTGGCGGGTGTAGTAGTCGCGCCCGTACTCGGCCCAGTGCGCCCGCACCAGCTCCTGCGCCGGCTTGCCCGTCGCGGCCAGGATGTTGAGCCAGAGCAGCACCGCCCAGAGACCATCCTTCTCGCGCACGTGGTTCGAGCCGGTGCCGGCGCTCTCCTCGCCGCAGAGGGTGATGCGGCCGGCATCCAGCAGGTTGCCGAAGAACTTCCAGCCGGTCGGGGTCTCGAACGCCTCGATCTTCAGTGCGGCGGCGACGCGATCCACGGCGCGGCTCGTCGGCATCGAGCGGGCGACGCCGGCGAGACCGCCCGCGTAGCCCGGCGCCCGGTGGGCGTGGGCAGCGAGGATGGCGAGGCTGTCGCTCGGTGTGACGAACAGGCCCGGCGCCACGATCATGTTGCGGTCGCCGTCGCCGTCGGAGGCCGCGCCGAAGTCGGGGGCGTCGGCCCCGTGCATGAGGTCGAACAGCTCGTGGGCGTGGACCGGGTTCGGGTCGGGATGGTGCCCGCCGAAATCGGGCTTGGGCTCGCCGTTGACGACCGTACCGGGCGCCGCGCCCAACGCGCCCTCCAGGATCGCCTTGGCGTAGGGGCCGGTGACCGCCGAGAGCGCGTCGAAGCGCATCCGGAAGCCGGAGGCGAACATCTTCGCGAGCGCCTCGAAGTCGAACAGCGTGCGCATCAGCTCGGCGTAGTCGGCGACCGGATCGATCACCTCGACCGTCATCCCGTCGATCTCGGTGGTGCCGATCCGGCCGAGGTCGAGATCGGGGGCGTCGGAGATGCGGTAATCGCCGATGGCCTTGGTGCGCTCGAAGATCGCCGCCGTGACGCTCTCCGGCGCCGGCCCGCCGTTGCTGCCGTTGAACTTGATGCCGAAATCGCCCTCCGGCCCGCCGGGATTGTGGCTCGCCGAGAGCACGATGCCGCCGACCGCCTCAGCTTTGCGGATGACGCAGGAGGCGGCCGGCGTCGAGAGAAGGCCGTTCTGCCCCACCAGCACCCGGCCGAAACCGTTGGCGGCGGCGATCTTCAGAGCGATCTGCACGACCTGCTCGTTGAAGAAGCGCCCGTCGCCGCCGATGACCAGGGTCGCGCCCTTGCGGTCGGGGATGCAATCGATGATCGCCTGAACGAAGTTCTGGACGTAATGGGGCTGCCGGAAGACGGGCACCTTCTTGCGGAGCCCCGAGGTGCCGGGCTTCTGGTCCGGATAGGGGCTGGTGGGAACCCGCTTCGACGCCATGGTTCGCTCGATTCTCGCCAAGGATACGGTTCGCACGTCGTAGTGCGGTTTGCGGCCCGATGTAGTGCGGCGGTGCAAAAATTCGCGATGGATGGCGCTTCCGTTACCCCTCCGCGCCGAGGCGTACGCTGAGGACCGACGGATTCTGCCTCAGCCGCTCGGCGATGGCCGCAACGCTCGTCTGCGACAGCCGGACGAAGGCGATGGTGACCTCCTCGACACCCGCGTCATCGCCTGGGCGCACCACGAACTGACGCACCCGCGAGGCGCGCTCGCCGGTGACCTCTTGCAGGGTTTCGATCGACAGGCTGCCGGCCGCGACGGTGAGATGGAGCGCGCGGCTGTGCAGCCGGTCGCGCCACCGCTCCTCGATCGGCTTCAGGCCCGCCAGGATGCCGACGACGAGCACCGTGGCGGCGATCGCCGCAAGGTAGAGGCCGCCGCCGACGGCAAGTCCGATCGCCGCCACCGCCCACAGGCTCGCGGCAGTGGTGAGACCCTTCACGACCTCACCGCGCAGGAGAATGGTGCCCGCCCCCAGGAAGCCGATGCCGGAGACGACCTGCGCGGCCACGCGGGAGGGATCGAGCACCACGTCCTTCTGCCCGAGCACGTCGGAGAAGCCGAAGGCCGACACGATCATGAACAGGCAGGCGCCGACGCAGACCAGCATGTGCGTACGCAGGCCTGCGGCCCAGAGCAACCGTTCCCGCTCGAAGCCGATCACGCTGCCCATGGCGCCGGCGAGCACCAGGCGCGCAACCATCTCTCCGTTGCCGAGCATCAGCTTTCCCGCGCAGTTCGTGCGGCTCAGAGTGCGCCGCCGGCTTGCGACGCGCAACGATCCTGCGCCTTGACGCCTCGCGGGGCGCGGGTCCAATGCGGCGCGCCTTCCGAAACCGCCAGCCGCTCGTGGGCCGTCGATGCCGCCGCTTCTCGCCCTCCCCTTCCCGGCCATCGATCCGGTCGCCGTCTCGATCGGACCCGTCGAGATCAAGTGGTACGCCCTGTCCTACATCGCCGGCCTCCTCGGCGGCTGGTTCTACGCGCGCCGTCTGGTCGCGGCCGACTCGCTCTGGGGCGTGGTCAAGCGTCCGACGCTCACCGACATCGACGACCTGATCGTCTGGGTTGCCCTCGGCGTCGTGCTCGGGGGGCGGATCGGCTACGTGCTGTTCTACAACCTGCCGCTCTACCTGGAGCATCCGCTGGAGATCCTGGCGATCCGCAACGGCGGCATGTCGTTCCACGGCGGGTTCCTGGGTGCGATCCTGGCGCTGCTGCTCTTCGCCCGCGGGCGTGGGCTCAACGGCTACACCATGCTCGACATCGCCGCGGTAGTGGTGCCGGTCGGCCTGTTCTTCGGGCGCATCGCCAACTTCGTGAACGGCGAGCTCTGGGGTCGCCCCGCCCCCGATTTCCCCTACGCCGTCGTCTTCCCCACCGGGGGCGACGTGCCGCGCTACCCGAGCCAGCTGTTCGAAGCCGCCACCGAGGGGCTGCTGCTGTTCGTCGTGATGGCCTGGGCCGTGCGCCGCTTCGGCTTCCGCAAGCCGGGCCTGCTCGGCGGCATCTTCGTGCTCGGCTACGCCCTGGCGCGGACCTTCTGCGAGTTCTTCCGCGAGCCGGACCGGCAGCTCGGCTTCCTGTTCGGCCAGGATGTCAACGCGCTCGGCGGCGGCGTGACCATGGGGATGCTGCTCTGCGTGCCGATGGCGCTGGTCGGCCTCGTCTACATCGTGCTCGCCGCCCGCGGGGTGACGCGCCCGCGCCCAAAGGGGCCGGAGATCCAGGCCGAAGCGGGACAGATCTGAGCGTGACGGCCGAGGCGACGCCGCTGCTGGCGATCCTGGCGCGGGAGATCCGCGCGGACGGGCCGATCGGCCTCGACCGCTACATGGCGCTCTGCCTCGGACATCCGCTGCACGGTTACTATACCGGCCGCGACCCCTTCGGCCGGGGCGGCGACTTCGTCACCGCGCCGGAGATCAGCCAGATGTTCGGCGAGCTGGTCGGCGCCTGGGCGGCGGCGGTGCTGTCGCTGATGTCGGCGTCGACTTCGGGCGAACGGCCCTGCCTCGTCGAGCTCGGGCCGGGCCGCGGCACGCTGATGGCCGACGCCCTGCGGGTCCTGCGCGCGTCCGGCGCCGCCTTCGACCTGCACCTCGTCGAGACCAGTCCGAGCTTGCGCCGGATCCAGGCGGAACGGCTCGCTGAGGCCGCGCCAACCTTCCACGATTCCGTGGCGAGCCTGCCCGACGCGCCGCTGCTCGTCCTCGCCAACGAGTTCTTCGATGCCCTGCCGGCCCGCCAGTTCGTGCGGACGGATCGCGGCTGGTGCGAGCGCCGCGTCGGCCTGACGGATGCGGGCGACGCCCTGGCCTTCGGCCTCGACCCGGAACCCGATCCGCGTCTCACGGCGCCGGCGCCCGAGGGCGCGTTGCTGACCCTGCCGAGCCAGGGGCTCGCGGTGATGCGCGATCTCGGCCGGCGCCTGGTCGCGAGGGGCGGCGCCCTCCTCGTCATCGATTACGGTCACGACCGGCCCGGCTTCGGCGACACCTTCCAGGCAGTGGCGGGTCACCGCTTCGCCGATCCGCTGAGCCGGCCCGGAGAGGCGGACCTGACGCTGCACGTCGATTTCGGGGCGCTGGCCCGCGCGGCGGGCGCCGAGGGCCTGGCCGTGCACGGACCCGTGACGCAGCGCGACTTCCTGCTGGCGCTCGGCCTCGCGGCCCGCGCCGAGCGGCTGAAGGCCCGCGCCACGCCGGATCAGGCGCGGGCGATCGACGCCGCTGCCTTCCGCCTGACCGATCCGGACCCGCGCGGCATGGGTGCCCTGTTCAAGGTGCTCTGCGCCGGCCACCCGGCCCTCGGACCATTGCCGGCGCTTCCGCCCCCCGCCTGAGTCCATCGGAGAGTCCGCGAGACCATGTTCATCGAAGCGCCCGAGCTGAGCTCGCATTCTTACATCCGGCACGCCTTCTTTACCCGGCAAGGCGGCGTCTCCGAAGGGCTCTACGCCTCGCTGAACGGCGGGATCGGCTCGAACGACGAGCCGGCGCGCGTCGCCGAGAACCGGGCGCGGATGTGCGCGCAGCTCGGGCTCCCGCGCGACAATCTCGTCAGCCTCTACCAGGTCCACTCGGCCGAGGTCGTGACCGTCGAGGCGCCCTTCCCTCTCGCGGATCGCCCGAAGGCGGACGCCATGGTGACCCGGGTACCCGGTCTCGCGCTCGGCATCGCCACGGCCGATTGCGGCCCGATCCTGTTCGCCGACCCGGAGAACCGCGTCGTCGGCGCGGCCCATGCCGGCTGGAAGGGGGCGCTCGGCGGCGTCATCGCCGCGACGGTCGCCGCCATGGAGGCGCTCGGCGCCGAGCGCGAGCGCATCGTCGCCGTGCTGGGGCCCACGATCGCGCAAGCGTCTTACGAGGTCGGGCTCGACTTCATGGAGCGTTTTCGTACCGAGCGGCCCGGCAGCGAAAGGTTCTTCGCCGAGGGACGGCCGGGTCACGCTCAGTTCGACCTGCCGGCTTTCATCCTCGAACGGTTGGCCGAGATCGGTGTCGGCGAGGCGACGTCGCTCGGCCTGTGCACCTACGCCGACCCCGACCGATTCTATAGCTTCCGGCGCACGACGCACCGCGGCGAGGCGGATTACGGCCGGCTGATATCGGCGATTGCACTCACTCCGTGATTATATTCTCAGGGTCCTCACAAAAGTCGTTGTAACGATGCAACGCCGGCGGCAAGGGTGCCCACGGCCAGGCTTTTGTGCGCTGTAGCACTCGCATGTCGCGCTGCATCCATCGTAAGCCTTGCGGCGTCGCGGAACGCCGTGGTTGCATCCCTGCGACAATCTGTCGGGAACCATCACCAAAAAAAGCTCGGCCGTTCGTGAACCTTGGCCGTTCGGTGGCGTTTCTCGGATGGAACGACGGCAGACCAAGACCACTGCCACAAAGGGGCCGCCTTCGGGACGGTCGGCGTGGTCAAGCCGCAACAGCATCTTCCGGGATGCTGGCATAGATAACGGGGCACCGTGCCGCCTCGCTTCCCCGGAAGCACCGGCACAGTCAGAGAGGACCAGAGTAATGAAATCCTTCCTTCGCGCCGGTACGGCCATCGCCGGCATCGCCTTCGCCGGTTCGGCGCTCGCTGCCGACCTGCCGCGCCGCGCCGCTCCGCCGCCGGTGTTCCAGCCGGTGCCGGTCTTCACCTGGACGGGCTTCTACGCCGGTTTCAACGCCGGTTACGGCTTCGGCACCGGTGACGACAACAACGCCGCGACCGTGATCGGCGTCGGCCCCGCCAGCGGCCTCGTCGCTCCGGGCGGCACCGCTGCCATCGCCTTCAACAACCGTCGCAGCGACGAAGGCTTCGTCGGCGGTGGTCAGATCGGCTACAACTACCAGTTCACCCCGGGCTCCGGTGTCGTGATCGGTATCGAGGCCGACGCCCAGTACGTCGACTTCGGCCGTGACCGGAACCGCTTCTCGGTCGCCCCGGGCTCCTCGCCGTTCCTGGCCGGCTCGCAGATCTTCAACCCGAACGGTCTGTCCGGCCTCGACTTCTTCGGCACCGTCCGCGGTCGCCTCGGCTACGCCTTCGACCGCACCCTCGTGTACGGCACCGGCGGCTTCGCCTACGGCGCCGGCGGCGGCTCCGACTTCGGTCTGCCGGGCGGTTCGTCCGACGACTTCCGCACCGGCTGGGCCGCCGGTGGTGGTATCGAGTACGCTCTCCCGACCGACTCGTTCCTGAACTTCTTCAAGTCCTCGGCCGTCACGCTGAAGGTCGAAGGTCTCTACGTGAACCTCGACCGCGGCAACCGCCTGAACGGCGCCTTCGGTGCCACCCCGGCCGGCGGCCTCGTCTACACGAACAGCCCGGGCGTCGTGCTCGCCTCCGGCAACGTCGCCCGTCAGCGCGAGACCGAGTTCGCCGTCGTCCGCGCCGGCCTGAACTACAAGTTCGGCTCGTACTAAGATCGGAAGACTCGGCGATCCCTCACCGGATCGCCGGACTTCTTCGGAAAAGCCCGGCCTCGTGCCGGGCTTTTTCTGTTTCGGAGACGGCCATGCGCGCGTCTGCCTTCGGCACCATGCGGACAATCGACGCCCGGCCCCCTGACAAAAGCTCGACCGGCCCCCATCTCCTAGCCGCCGCGCGGCGACGAGACCGTCGTCGCCTTCAGGAGGACGTCTCCATGAACAGCGAAGAACGCGACATCATCAACGGCATCTTCCAGCGCCTCGAGCAGGCGTCCGGCCAGCCGCGGGACGCCGATGCCGAACGTTTCATCGCCGAGAAGCTGCGCAACCAGCCCTACGCGCCCTACGCGATGGCTCAGCTGATCTACGTGCAGGAGGAGGCGATCAAGAGCCTCAACCAGCAGCTGGAGCAGGCCCGCGCCGAGGCGCAGTCCCAGCCCTCCGGTGGCGGCGGCGGCTTCCTGTCGAGCATCTTCGGCGGCGGCCAGCGCTCCGAGCCGCAGCGTCCGGCCGGTCAGGCCTGGGGGCAGCAGGGCGGCTACGGTCAGCAGGGCGGCTACGGCGGCCCGCAGGGAGGCCCGCAGCAGGGCTACGGCCAGCCGGGCTACGGCGGTCCCCAGCAGGGCGGACCCTGGGGCGGACAGCCTCAGCAGCCGTCCCGCGGCGGCGGCTTCCTCGCCACCGCCCTGCCGATGGCGGCCGGTGCGGCGGGCGGCATGCTGCTCGGGAGCGCCCTCTCCAACGCCTTCGCGGGCGGTCATTCCGCGCTCGGCAGCGCCTCGGCGGCCGGCCTGACCGGCGGTGACGCGGGCGGCGGCGTCTTCGGTAGCGGCGGCGACCAGGATCTCGGCTCGGCGCTCGGCGGCAGCGACGGCGGCTTCCAGGACGCGTCCTTCGGCGGCGGTGGCGGCGACGATTTCGGCGGCGACCTCGGCGATGGCGGGGACGACGACTGGGCCTGATCCCGTCCGTCCGGATTGAGACAGCGAGAAGCCCGGCGCCGGTCCCCCGGCGCCGGGCTTCCTCGTTCGGGGGATGCCGTCAGATCACCTCGACGCGGGTTCCGACCGGCGTGCGCTCGTAGAGATCGATCACGTCCTCGTTCATCATGCGGATGCAGCCCGAGGATACGTTCTGCCCGATCGTGTGCGGCTCGTTGGTGCCGTGGATGCGGTAGAGCGAGGTGCCGAGATACATCGCCCGCGCCCCGAGCGGATTTTCCGGGCCGCCGGCCATGTGGCGCGGCAGGTCGGGGCGGCGGCGCAGCATCTCGGCGGGAGGCGTCCAATCGGGCCATTCCCGCTTGGCGGAGATCGTCTTCGCACCGGTCCAGACGAAACCCGGCCGCCCGACGCCGATGCCGTAGCGGATCGCCTGTCCGCCCGGCTGGATCAGGTAGAGATACTTCGCGTTCGTATCGATCACGATCTGGCCGCTGCGCCCCGGACCGTCATAGGCCACGACCTGCCGGGCGAAGCGGGGATCGACCGTTCTGGCGATCGCGCCCTCCTCGGGCGCCGGCCCGGTCGGCAGCGCCGCGAACCGGGCGCGCGGCTGCGCGACGGCGGCCGGACGCGGCTCGCCCAGAGCACCGTAGCCGTCGACGGCGGGGCGCCGCGCCGGACCCTGGGCATCCCCGGTCATCAGGAACTCGATGAAGCCGCCGCCGTAGCGGCCCGGCCCGGCTTGAGCCATCGCCGTCCCGCCCGATCCCGCCATGGCGAGCGCCGCCAGCGCCACGCTCCACTTCGCCCGCATCCCGAACTCCCGCCTTGCCCACGCGATGCGGAAAGTTTTCCGGCTTTTTCCGTTCGGGTGATGAATGAACGTGGTGAATCACGGTCGCCGTCGGCCCGGCCCCCGCAAACTCCGACTCGTCGTCAACGGGCGGTAAATGGCTCCGTCCTCCCGAAAACTTTCAGCAAATCGAAACCACTGCGCGGGATTGTGACGGACGAGATCCGTCCCCGAAGGCCCGTCCGAACGATGATCACCAAGCGCTACCGCATCGAGGAAAGCCTGGGCTTGCCCGTTCCGGCGGCCGGCCTCTCGGCGGCGGCCCCGGAGACGGCACCCAACCCGCGTCTCGACGAGATCCTGACGGCGATCAACGATCTGCGCCGCATCACCCAAGCCAGCGCCGGCGAGACCATCGAAGCCTGCCGCCGCGAGCTCGGCGAGGCCTTCGCCATGCGCCACGAGCTCGAAGTGATGAAGGAGGCGATCACCCGCACCAAGTCGGAGATCGCGAGCCTTCACCGCTCGGAGACCACCGGCAAGGGCATGCGGCGCGTGGCGGGCGAGCTCGACGCGGTGGTCGACTCGACCGAGCAGGCCACCTCGACGATCCTCGGCAGCATCGAGAAGATCGAGACCAACGCCAACATGATGCGCGGCCTGCGCCTGCCAAAGGCGGCCCAGGAGAATGTCGACGGCATCCTCGACAACGTCATCGCGGCCTACGAGGCCTGCAACTTCCAGGATCTGACCGGCCAGCGCATCAGCAAGATCGTCGGCGTGCTGAAATTCGTCGAGGAGCACCTCGACCGGGTGATCGAGGCCTGGAGCGGTCTCGACGGCTTCCGCGACCTGCTGGCGGTCGAGACGGCCGCGGTGGACGAGAACGACGAGAGCTCGCTGCTCAACGGGCCGAAGCTCGAGGACGATCCGGGCCACGTCGACCAGTCGGACATCGACGCCCTGTTCGATTGAGGCTCCGCGGCGCCGCGGCTCTTTCAACCGGAATCGCCGCGGCCTACATCGGGTTCATGAGCCGCGCGACCCGATCCGCCTTCGACGACGTCCCGCCCGACGGGTTCGACGAGGACGAGAACGAGGCCGCCTCCCTCGACGAGGCGCCCGAGATCGACTTCGATTTCGAGCCCGGCGCGGTCCAGGCCGGCACCGAGATCATCCGCCGCTTCTGGACGACCCTGCCGACCTCGCCCGGCGTCTACCGGATGTTCGACCACAAGGGCGACGTCCTCTACATCGGCAAGGCCAAGAACCTGAAGGCCCGCGTCGGCTCCTACGCCCGCGGTCAGGCGCATTCCAACCGCATCGCCCGCATGATCGCCCAGACGGCGGCGATGGAGTTCGTCACCACGGCGACCGAGACGGAAGCGCTGCTGCTGGAGGCCAACCTCATCAAGCAGTTGAAGCCCCGCTTCAACGTGCTGATGCGCGACGACAAGTCGTTTCCCTACATCCTGCTCACCAGCGACGGGCCGGCGCCGCAGATCGTCAAGCACCGCGGCGCGCGGCGGCGCGAGGGCAACTATTACGGCCCCTTCGCCAACGTCTGGGCGGTCAACCGCACGGTGAACGCGCTCCAGCGCGCCTTCCTGCTGCGCACCTGCTCCGACAGCTACTACGAGAACCGCACCCGGCCCTGCCTGCTGTTCCAGATCAAGCGCTGCTCCGGCCCCTGCACCGGCGAGATCGCCCAGGAGGACTACGACGGACTCGCCGACAGCGCCCGCGCCTTCCTCTCGGGCAAGTCGAACGCGGTGAAGGACCGGATGCGCGAGGAAATGCAGCGCGCCTCCGAGGCGATGGAATTCGAGCGCGCCGCCCGCTTCCGCGACCGTATCGCCGCGCTCTCAGCGATCCAGGGGACGCAAGGGGTGAACACCCAAGGGGTCGAGGAGGCCGACGTCTTCGCCCTCGACGAGCAGGCCGGCCAGTTCTGCATCGAGGTGTTCTTCTTCCGCAACTTCCAGAACTGGGGCAACCGCGCCTACTTCCCCAAGGCCGACCGCTCCATGAGCGCGGACGAGGTGCTGGCCTCGTTCATCTCGCAGTTCTACGACGACAAGCCCGCCCCGCGCCTCGTGCTGGTGAGCCACGCGATCGAGGATGCCGAACTCGTGGCCGCCGCCCTGTCGAGCCGGGTCGAGCACCGGGTCGAGATCCACCGGCCGCAGCGGGGCGAGCGCAAGAACCTCGTCGATTACGCCCAGCGCAACGCCAAGGAGGCCCTCGGCCGCCGGCTCGCGGACACCGCCTCGCAGGGCAAGCTTCTCACCGCGCTCGGGCAGGCATTCGGCCTCGACAAGCCGCCGCGCCGGGTCGAGGTCTACGACAACTCGCACATCTCCGGCACCGCCGCCGTCGGCGGCATGATCGTCGCCGGCCCGACCGGCTTCATGAAGACGCATTACCGCACCTTCAACATCAAGTCGGAGGAGCTGTCGCCGGGCGACGATTTCGGGATGATGCGCGAGGTTCTGACCCGCCGCTTCAAGCGGCTCGCCAAGGAGGCGCCGCGCACGCCGCGCGAGGGAGAGGTCGGCGAGCCCTTGGCCGCCGTCGAAGGTCAGGCCGTTCCGGCGGCGACCGAGGAGATGGCGGACGATCCCGATGCCTTCCCCGCCTGGCCCGACCTCGTGCTGATCGACGGCGGCGCCGGGCAGCTCGAGGCCGCTCGCGCCTCGCTCGCCGAGATCGGCGTGATCGACGTGCCGCTGGTCGGCATCGCCAAGGGCCGCGACCGCGATGCCGGCCGCGAGACCTTCTTCGTGCCCGGCCGCAGCCCGTTCAAGCTGCCGCCGCGCGATCCCGTGCTCTACTTCGTCCAGCGCCTGCGCGACGAGGCGCACCGTTTCGCCATCGGCACCCACCGGGCGCGGCGCAAGCGCGAGATGACCCGGAACCCGCTCGACGAGATCGCCGGCATCGGCCCCACTCGCAAGCGCGCGCTTCTGCACCATTTCGGCACCGTGAAGGCCATCCAGCGGGCCGCCTTGGAGGATCTCGCCAAGGCGCCGGGCGTCAACGCCGCCACCGCGCGGGCGGTCTACGACTTCTTCCACGCCAACGCTTGAGCCGAGCCCCGTGCCCACAGAGCCTGTGCCCGACGCGGTCCCGACGCAGTTGACGCCCCCTGCGGCCCGTGATTTCACCGCGCCGATGAACGCCGTCCTTCCCCGCCGCCGGTCGCAGGCCTGGACGCTCGCGAACTGCCTCACCTACGGCCGCCTCGTCGCGGTCCCGGTGGTCGTCGTCCTGCTGTTCTGGCCGGACGAGATCGCCGCGCGCTGGGCCGCCTTCGGCGTGTTCGTGGCCGCCGCCATCACCGACTATCTCGACGGCTACGTCGCCCGCGCCTGGGCGCAGAGTTCCGCGCTCGGACGGATGCTCGACCCGATCGCCGACAAGCTCCTCGTCTCGGCCCTCCTGCTGATGCTGGCCGCCGACCGCACCATCGCGGGGATGTCGCTCTGGGCGGCCATCGTCATCCTGTGCCGCGAGGTGCTGGTCTCCGGCCTGCGGGAATATCTGGCGGAGCTGAAGGTCGGCCTGCCGGTGAGCCGCATCGCCAAGTGGAAGACCACCGTGCAGCTGATCGCGCTCGGCGTCCTCGTGGCCGGTCCAGCCGGCGAGAGCGTCCTTCCCGGCAGCCTGACCGCCGGCATCGTCCTGCTGTGGCTCGCCGCCGCCCTCACGCTCTATACCGGCTGGGACTATCTGAGGGCCGGGATCCGGCACGTGATCGACGATCCGCGCTGACGGCGCGATGAGTGGTGTGAGATGAAGCTCGTCTATTTCGCCTGGGTGCGCGAGCGCGTCGGCAAGCCCGAGGAGACGGTGAGCCCGCCCGAGGGCGTCGCCACCGTGGCCGACCTGATCGGCTGGCTGAGGACGCGGGGCGAGGAATACGCCTACGCCTTCGAGAACGAGGGCGTGGTGCGGGCGGCGATCGACCGGGTCCACGCCAAGCCCGGCAGCGCCATCGCGGGGGCGCAGGAGATCGCCTTCTTCCCGCCGATGACCGGCGGGTGATCCCTCAGCTCAGCGCGTCGCGGAACGCGTCGAGGTTCGAGCGCATCATCTCCAGATAGCCCGGCGCCGGCCCGCCCGGCGCGCTCAGCGCGTCGGAATAGATCCGCCCGCCGACCTTGGCGCCGCTCTCCCGGGCGATCTGCTGCATCAGCCGCGGATCGGCGATCGACTCCACGAACACCGCCGGCACCCGGTCGCGGCGGATCTGGCGGATGATGCGGGCGACGTCCTTCGGGCCGGCCTCGCTGTCCGTGGAGATGCCCTGCGGCGCCAGGAAGCGCATGCCGTAGGCGGCGCTGAAATAGCCGAAGGAATCGTGGGTGGTGATGATGCGCCGCCGCTCCTCCGGGATCTTGGCCAGCGCCGCGCGGATCTCCGCGTCGAGCGCGTCGAGCTTCTGCGTGTAGGCGGCGGCGTTGGCGGCGTAGAGGCCCGCATGCGCCGGATCGGCGGCGCTCAGGCCGTCGCGGATGTTGGCGACGTAGAGCTTGGCGTTCGCCACGTTCTGCCACGCATGCGGATCGGCATGGTCGTCCTCGCCGTGAGAATGCCCGTGGTCGTCGTGATCGTGACGGCCGGCGATGGTCTTCACGCCCTTCGAGGCGACGATGACCGGCGCCTTGGTGCCGGAGGCCTTGATGAGGCGCTCCAGCCAGCCCTCGAAGCCGAGGCCGTTGACGACGACGAGGTCGGCCTCGGCCACCCGTCGGGCATCGCCCGGCGCCGGGGAGTAGCCGTGGGCGTCCGCGTCCGGCCCGACGAGGCTCGTCACCGTGACCCGGTCTCCGCCGACCTGCGCCACGAGGTCGGCCAGGATCGAGAAGGTCGCGACCGCCTTCAGCCGTGGTTCGTCCGCCGCGGCGACCGATGGTGCGAGGCCGAGCAGCACCAGACAGACGGCGACGATCCCGCGCCGGACACCCGAAACCATACCGAAACTCCTCCGTTCGGCCACGGTGATAATGTAACATTATCACATCGCCAAGACCGCTCCTGCGAACATGGAGAAGCTTTCATGTTGCAGACATACGCCGGAGACGAGCGGACACACGCCAGAGACGAAACGGACGCATCGTCGCGGGACTGGGGCCGATGCCCCTGACCTTCGGAGTTGTCCCATGACCAGGAAACGCGTGACGGGTCTTGTGATGGTGGGTCTGGCGGCGCTCGGTGCGGCCGGCCTCGGGACCGCGGCGGTGAGTGCCGGCGAGCGGGGCGGATCCTCCGCCGACGCGCCCTGGGGCCACCGGCACGGGCGCTGGTCGGCGCTGTCGGCCGAGGATCGGGCCGCCTTCGCGGATGCCCGCATCGCCGGGCTGCATGCCGGCCTGAAGCTGAACCCCGAGCAGGAGAAGCTGTGGCCGCCAGTCGAGACGGCCATGCGCGATCTGTTCAAGCAGCGGGCGGCCCAGCGCGAGGCCAGGAAGGAATTCAAGCGAGAGCGCGGTCGGATGGTGGACGATGCCCCCGGCGTGCTCCGGGCCATGGCCGATGCGGCGACCGCTCGCGGCGAGGCCCTGCGCAAGCTCGCCGACGCCAGCACCCCCCTCTTCTCCACCCTGGACGAGGGCCAGAAGCGCCGCGCCATGATGCTCGCCCGGCCGATGCGGCCGTTCGGCGGGATGCACCGGCACGGCCCCCGGCCCGGCGGCGAGCGGGACTGAGAGCGGCGCCGCTTGATCCCCGGGCCGCGCGGCGGCAAACACCGCGGACCCCGGCGTTCCGGCCGGGGTCAGCACAGACATGGTACGATATGGCGCGCCGGCCGCTCCTGAGGGGCGACACCCTTCCCCTGCTCGGGCGGCTCTGGCGGGAATGGCTCTCGCCGCACCGCGCGACGCTGGCGGTCGTGCTCGTGCTCATCACCGTCGTCGGCGCGGCGACGGGCCTCTACCCCGCCCTGATCAAGGCCGCCTTCGACGCCTTCGACCGCAAGGACATGAGCGCGCTGGCCTACGGGCCGCTCATCGTCATCGCCGTCACCTCCGCGCGCGGCTTCGCCCTGTTCGGCCAGACGGTGCTCACCAACCGGGTCGTCACCCGCGTCGAGGCGGACATGCAGGCGGCGCTCTACGCCCACCTGATCGATGCCGACCTCGCCCAGCTCGGCCGCGAGAGCCCGGCCGCCTTCACCCAGCGCTTCACCACCGACTTCGCCTTCATCAAGGAAGCGCTGACCCGCATCTCGACGGTGCTGCTGCGCGACGTCGCCATGCTGGCCGCGCTGGTGATCGCGTTGATCTGGATGGACCCGCTGCTGACGCTCGCCGCCGCGGTCACGGCGCCCCTCGTGGCCGGACCGGTCAACCGCATCGGCAAACGGCTGCGCCAGGTCTCGACCACGACGCAGGAGCAGATGGGCGCCACCGCGAGCCTCATCACCGAGAGCCTCCAGGGCGCCCGCGTCGCCAAGACCTACGCGCTGGAAGGCTATCTCAAGGGCCGTGCGGCGCAGGCGCTGGACGAGGTGCGCCGTCTCAAAATGAAGGCGGCCAATGCCCGCGGCCGGCTCGACCCGCTGATGGAGATCGGCGGCGGCCTCGCGGTGGCGGGCGTGCTGGTCCTGGTCGGCCAGCGGGTGATGTCGGGCGACCGGACGGTCGGCGACTTCACCGGCTACGTCGCCGCTCTTCTGCTCGCCGCCCAGCCGGCTCGCGCGCTCGGCACCCTCAACGCCATCCTGCAGGAGGCGGCCGCCGCGCTCAGCCGCTACTTCGCCCTGATGGACGAGCAGCCGACGATCCGCGAGGCCGCGACCGCCCGGCCGCTGACGGTGACGCGCGGCGAGATCCGCTTCGAGGGGGTGCATTTCCGCTACCGCGCGGACGCCCCCGCGCTGGAGGGGATCGACCTCGTGGTGCCGGCGGGCTCCACCACCGCCCTCGTGGGACGCTCCGGCTCGGGCAAGTCCTCGCTCCTCAATCTCGTGCCGCGTCTCCAGGACGTGACATCGGGCCGCGTCCTCATCGACGGTGCCGACGTGCGCGACGTGACGATCCCGTCGCTGCGGGCCGCGATCGCGGTGGTGTCGCAGGAGGTCGTGCTGTTCGACGACACCATCGCCGCCAACATCGGCTTCGGCCGCTCCGGCGCCTCGCAGGACGAGATCGAGGCGGCGGCCCGCGCCGCGGCGGCGCACGGCTTCATCTCGCGGCTGAGCGAAGGCTACGCCTTCCGGGTCGGGCCGGGCGGCGGGCGGCTCTCGGGGGGCGAGCGCCAGCGCATCTCGCTCGCCCGCGCCTTCCTCAAGAACGCGCCGATCCTGCTCCTCGACGAGGCGACCTCGGCGCTCGATTCCGAATCCGAGCACCTCGTCCAGGAGGCGCTGGAGCGGCTAATGCGCGGGCGCACGACGCTCGTCATCGCCCACCGCCTCTCGACCGTGCGCGAGGCCGACCGCATCGCCGTTCTGGAAGCCGGCCGCGTGATCGAGCTCGGCCGCCACGACGAACTGGTCGCGGCGGGCGGCACCTATGCGCGGCTGCACCGGCTGCAATTGTCGGATGACTCGGGAACATCGACGGCGCAGGCCGCCTCTGCCTGACCGCGCGTCGTCTCGAATGCGTGGCTATCCTGCCACCCATCCTGTCCTCCACGCGTAATGCTCGGGCAGGACAGGAGCGGCGGATGAGATCGGAAAAATTCGGGACGACGCGCGAAGGAGAGACCGTCACCCGGCACACCCTCGTCCGGGACGGCCTTCGCGTTCAGGTGATCGATTACGGCGCGGTCGTCACCGCCATCGAGATCCCCGATCGGGACGGCCGCGTCGCCAACGTCGTCCTCGCCCTCGACACGGTGGAGGGCTACGAGACCGTGAGCCCGCATTTCGGGGCGATCGCCGGGCGCTTCGCCAACCGCATCGCGAACGGGCGCTTCACCCTCGACGGGAAAACCTACGCGCTGCCGATCAACGCGCCGCCCAACACCATGCATGGGGGGCCGCACGGCTTCGCCAAACGCCTCTGGCAGGTGGCGGATGCCGACGAGACGCGCCTCGTGCTGAGGCGGCGCAGCCCCGACGGGGAGGAGGGATTTCCGGGCAATCTCGACGTGGAGGTCGTCTACGGCCTGCCCGAGGCCGGCATGCTGCGGATCGACTACCGCGCGGTGACCGATCGGCCGACGGTGCTGAACCTCACCAATCACAGCTACTTCAACCTCGCCGGCGAAGGCACGGGCGACGTGATGGACCATGTCGTCGCGGTGTTCGCGGATGCCTACGCACCGACGGACACGACGCAGATCCCGACGGGCGTGCTGGCGCCGGTCGCGAATACGCCCTTCGATTTCCGCGAGCCGACGATTCTCGGCGCGCGCATCCGGGAGGGCCACGAACAGATCGTCCTGGCCGGCGGCTACGATCACGCTTTTGCCCTACGCGGACCCGCCGGCACGCTGCGCCCGGCGGCCTCCTGCCACTGTCCGGCGAGCGGGCGGCGCATCGAGGTTGCGACGACGCAGCCGGCGCTCCAACTCTACAGCGGCAACAACCTCGACGGCGCCCTCGTCGGCCCCTCGGGGCGGACCTACCGCTCCGGCGACGGCGTCTGCTTTGAGACGCAAGGGTTTCCCGACGCCCCAAACCACCCGAACTTCCCGAGCGCGGTCCTGAGACCGGGGGAGACTTTCGCGTCGACCACCACCTATCGCTTCTCGGTGGTGTGAGACGCCCTCCGGCTGATCACTTCGATCTTATCCGCGTCATTGCGAGGCGAAGCCGTGGCAATCCAGGGCGCGACCTCTCCGGAGAAGTCGCACCCTAAATCGCTTCGGCTCCGCCTCGCCATGACGGGAGCGGGCAACGCCTGAGGTGATCAATCGAAACCGAGCAGCCGCGATAGGCCGAATGCCAACCTGCAAAACCATCGCTTGACTTCCATCCCGTTTGGTCTGAAATTTCTGTCATGTCAGAAATTTCAGACCAAACGCAAAAGCTGGCGCCCGCGGTGGAGCGGTTCATCCTGCACTGGGGCGATCTCGGCGGGCAGTGGGGCGTGAACCGTTCCGTCGCGCAGATCCACGCCCTGCTCTACCTGTCCGACCGACCGCTCGCGGCGGAGGACATCGCCGCGACGCTCGGCATCGCCCGCTCCAACGTATCGACTTCGCTGAAGGAACTGGCGGTCTGGAACCTGATCCGTCGGGTGCCGGTGATGGGCGAGCGGCGCGACTTCTTCGTCGCCGAGACGGATCTGTGGGAGATGGTCACTCGCATCGCCGCGGGCCGCAAGGAGCGCGAGATCGACCCCGCCCTTAAGGCCCTGCGCGAATGCGTGGCCGAGGCCGAGGGCGACCCGCGGGTCGGGGCCGTGGCCTCGCGGCGTCTCAAGGCGATGCTGGACTTCACCCAGACGCTCGACGGCTGGTACGCGCAGATGCTGAACGTGCCCCACAACACCCTGGCCAAGCTGATCCGGCTCGGCGGACGGATCGTCCGCTACCTGCCCGTGAAGTCCGAGCCCTGATCCGCCGGCTCGCCGGGTGCGCCGCCCGGAAGGATGTTCGAGGAGGCTCTTCGATGCGCAATGCCGCCGAGATGGCCGTCCCGGTCAGCACGCCGGACCGTCCGGCCGAGCTGTTCGACCTGCGGTTTCGCGCGCTCGTCCCGGATGCGGATTGGGCGCGTCTGCCGCCCGCCGTGCGGCGGCGCTTCACCAAGCGCCTCGGTGTCGGCGAGAGCGCGGTCTATGCCGGGCGGGTGGTCGAGACCGACCTGACCGCCCTCGGCTGGCTTCTGGCGCAGGGCCTGCGCCTCGTCGGCGCGCCCTTGCCGACGAGCCGCGTCGCCGACGTGCCGAGCGTGGTCGCCGTCACCCAGGACGGGGCCGGCCACGGGCAGATCTGGACGCGGCTCTACGCCCGCGGCACCGGCTTCCCGCAGGCCATCCACTCGGCCAAGCGCTTCCAGGGGCCGACCGGGCTGGAGGAGCGGGTCGGCGCCGGGCTCGGCATGAGCCTTCGGGTTCTGGTGGAGGACCGGGCGCTCGTCTTCCGCAGTGAGCGCTACTTCATCGATCTGCCGGGCGTCCGGCTCATCCTGCCGCGCTGGCTGACGCCGGGTACCCTGACCGTGAGCCACGCCGCCACCGGTCTCCGCAGCTTCCGCTTCGTGCTGGAAATCCGCCACGCCTGGCTCGGCCGCCTGTTGCGCCAGGAGGTGGAATTCTCGGACCATGTCGAGGCGCGCGAGGAGGACGCCTCCGCCGCGCTGCCGTGAAGCTCAGCCGGCGAGGCGGGCGCCGGTCGGACGGTCGGCGCCCCAGATCTTCTCGAGATTGTAGAAGCCGCGCACCTCGGGCCGGAAGATGTGGACGAGGATGTCGCCCGCATCGATCAGCACCCAGTCGCAGGCCGGCATGCCCTCGACGCGGGCATTGCCGAAGCCCTTCGCCTTCATCTCCTGGATGATCTTGTCGGCGATCGAGCCGACATGGCGCTGGGAGCGGCCGGACGCGATGATCATCGTGTCGGCGAGCGACGTCTTGCCCGCGAGGTCGATCTCGACGGTTTCCTCGGCCTTCATCTCGTCGAGGCATCCGAGGGCCAGGGCCTTCAGGGCATCGGAGGAGGCGGGCTCGGAATCGGAGCCGGCGGCTCCCGGCTGAAGGTGTGCGGACAGGGTCTCGTTTCCCGGCAATCGGATTGTGGCGACACCGCCACCTGCTGAAATTGGCCGCTTTCCGCCCGCTTTTCAAGCGGGCGAAGCGCCCTACGCACCTGTCCGCAACGCGGTCGAGGACAGATCGGAGCGCGGCCCGTGCAGGAAGGTCCAGGCCGGCGGGTGCCGGCCGGCCAGGGTCGGCGCGTCCCCTTCCGGAACCCGCGCCGCCGCGAAAGCGCGTGCCGCCCGCGCCGCCGGAGCCTTCAGGGTGTAGCCCGGCCGGTCGATCACCGCGACCGGCATCAGCGCCAGGATGTCCTCGAAGTGGCGCCACCGGTGAAGCGTGCCGAGCGAATCCGCCCCCATGATCCAGACGAAGTGGAGGGCGGGCCGGCGCCGGACCAGCCAGCGCAGGGTGTCGGCGGTGTAGCGGCTGCCGATCGCCGCCTCGAAGCCGGTGACGGCGATGCGCGGGTCGTCGGCGAGCGCCCGCGCCTGCGCCACCCGCCCCTCCAGCGGCGCGAGCAGGCCGTGATCCTTGAGCGGGTTTCCGGGTGTGACGAGCCACCAGACCCGATCGAGCCGCAGGCGCCGCAGGGCGGTGCGGCTGACATGCAGGTGCCCGGCATGCGCCGGGTTGAACGAGCCGCCGTAGAGGCCGACCCGCAGGCCGGGCACGGCCGGCGGAAGTCTGTGCTCGCGCAGAGGAGTCGCCGTCAGCGCGTCAGGGCCGCGTCTGGCCGCTGCCGTGGACCCGATACTTGAAGGTCGTGAGCTGCTCGACGCCGACCGGCCCGCGGGCATGCATCCGGCCGGTGGCGATGCCGATCTCGGCGCCGAAACCGAACTCGCCGCCATCCGCGAACTGCGTCGAGGCATTGTGGGCGACGATCGCCGAGTCGACCTCGTTGAGGAAGCGCGCGGCGGCCTCGGTGTCGTCGGTGATGATCGCGTCGGTGTGGTGCGAGCCGTTGGCCTCGATATGGGCGATCGCCGCGTCGAGCCCCTCGACCACCTTCGCCGAGATGATCGCGTCGAGATACTCGGTCCGCCAATCCGTCTCGTCGGCGGGCGTCACCCGCGGATCGACCCCTTGCGTCTCCGCATCGCCGCGCACGGCGCAGCCGGATTCGAGCAGCGCCTCGACCAGCGGCTTGAGGTGGGTCTTGGCGACCGCCGCGTCGACCAGCAGCGTCTCGGCGGCGCCGCAGATGCCCGTGCGGCGCATCTTGCTGTTGAGAAGGACGGTGCGGGCCATGGCGAGGTCGGCGCCCTCGGCGACGTAGACGTGGCAGATGCCGTCGAGATGGGCGAAGACCGGCACCTTCGCCTCCGCCTGAACCCGCTCCACGAGGCTGCGCCCGCCGCGGGGCACGATCACGTCGACGCAGCCGCCGAGACCGGTCAGCATCAGGCCGACCGCCGCGCGGTCGCGGGTCGGCACGAGCTGGATCGCGTCCGCGGGCAGGCCGGTGCGGGCGAGGCCCTCGCTCATCGCCGCGGCGATGGCGGTCGCCGTGCGGTGCGAATCCGAGCCCGCCCGCAGGATCGCGGCGTTGCCGGCCTTGAGGCAGAGCGCGCCGGCATCCGCCGTCACGTTGGGGCGGCTCTCGAAGATGACGCCGACGACCCCGAGGGGCACCGAGATCCGCTCGATCAGCAGGCCGTTCGGCCGCTCGAAGGCGGCGAGCTGGCGCCCGACCGGGTCGGGCAGGCCCGCGACCTTCTCCACCGCCTCGGCGATGGCCGCGACGCGGCCCTCGTCCAGGGTCAGACGGTCGATGATCGCCTTGGTCTGGCCCGCGGCCTGCGCGGCGGAGACGTCGCGCGCGTTCTCGCGCAGGATCCCCGGGGCGCTGGCGCGGATCTGCTCGGCGATGGCGCGCAGCGCCAGATCCTTGGTCTGCGCCGGGGCGAGCGCCATCGCCCGGCCGGCGGCGCGCGCGCGCCGGCCGATGCCGGCCATCAGCGTATCGAGGTCGTCCGCGTCCGCGAGATCGGACTTGAGATTCAGGACAGGCACGTTCCCGCTTCCCGTCTGGCGCCGATCGACCGGCGCGATTGAGCATTTCAGTGCATAGACTGAACGCATATGCACCCTCTTGCGCCCCATTGCACGTCGCTCAAGGGTTGAACAAGCGTCGATCTTCACTCGCCTCGCCGGAACGGAGCTCGTCAGTTGCCGATCATCGCGAGGTCGTCACGGTGGATCATCTCCGTGCGTCCGGCCTGGACGGCGGCGGCGGCGATCTCGCGGCTGGAGCGGCCGATGATGGCCGCGGCGTCGGCGCTGTCGTAGGCGACCAGTCCGCGCCCGAGAATGCGCCCCTCGGGGCCGCGGATCAGGACGGTGTCGCCCTTGGCGAAGCTGCCCTCGATGGCGGTGACGCCGACCGGAAGCAGGCTCGCCCCGCCTTCGAGCGCGCGGACCGCCCCGGCATCGACGACGACGGTGCCGGAGGCTTCGAGCGAGCCCGCGATCCAGGTCTTGCGCGCGGCGGTCGGCGTCGAGCCCGACAGGAACCACGTGCAGCGCCCGCCCTCCCGGACGACCCGGAGCGGGTTTTTCCCGCGCCCGTCGGCGATGACCATATGGGTGCCGCCGCCGGCGGCGATCTTGGCCGCCTCGACCTTGGTGCGCATGCCGCCGCGCGACAGTTCGGAGGCGGGACCGCCCGCCATCGCCTCGATCTCCGGGGTCACCCGCTCGACGACCGGCAAGTGGCGCGCCTGCGGGTCGCTGTGGGGCGGGGCGGTGTAGAGGCCGTCGATGTCGGAGAACAGCACCAGCACGTCGGCGCCGATCATGGTGGCGACGCGCGCCGCTAAGCGATCGTTGTCGCCGTAGCGGATCTCGGCGGTGGCCACCGTGTCGTTCTCGTTGACGACCGGGACCGCGCGGACTTCGAGGAGCTTCTGCACCGTCGCGCGGGCGTTGAGGTAGCGGCGGCGCTCCTCGGTGTCCTTCGGCGTCACCAGCACCTGGCCGGCGACGATGTCGTGATGGCCGAGCGCCTCGGTCCAGTACCGGGCGAGCGCGATCTGTCCGACGGCGGCGGAGGCTTGGCTCTCCTCGAGGCGGAGCGCGCCGGGAGGGAGGCCGAGAACCGTGCGCCCGAGGGCGATGGCGCCGGACGAGACGACGACCACGTCGACGCCGCGGCCGTGCAGGTCGGCGATGTCTTCGGCGAGCGCGGCGAGCCACGCGTGGCGCAGGCGCCCGCGCGCGCGATCGACGAGGAGGGCCGAGCCCACCTTCACGACGACGCGGCGGAAATCTTCGAGTGCGGGAGGACGGACTACGGTCATGCGACAGTCGTTACGGGCGCGCGGCGACGGCGCGGCGATCACAGGGGCGAATTCGGTTCCTGTGCATGAACCGTCGGGTCTTGGCCAGATCCCGGACGCACATGCACCCCCTGCCGAACGCCGGACCGGACATTTCGCGCGCAACTTGGTCGCGAACGCGTGATGCGTGATGCAAACTATCTCATGTTAAGCCTAGCCGTCGGGGGTGATGATGTCGAAGATGGCGTCTGCGCGAGGTCGATGGGTTTCGCGGCGCCGTTCGATCGCGGGGATCGCCCCGTTGCCGGTCACGGCGCTCGTCGGCCGACGCGTTCTGATCGTCGAGGACGATTATTTCTGGGCCGACGAGCTGCATCGCGGTCTGCTCGGTGCCGGGGCGGCGGTGCTGGATCCGGTCGCGAGCGTCGAGGCCGCTCTCGAAGTCCTCGGCTCTCAGATCACCGTGGATGGTGCGATCCTCAACATCCAGCTCAGAGGCGAGCGCGGCTACGCCGTCGCCGACTGGCTCCTCGAGAGGACGGTGCCGTTCCTGTTCGTGACGGGTTACGATCGGCTCGCCCTGCCGCCCGGCTACGCGGCGCTGCCGCGGCTCGAAAAGCCGGCCAGCGTCGAGGCGGTGATGCGGGCGATGATCGCGCTCCTGCCGCCGGGTTGATACATCATCCGTTTGACCACTTTGGTTTCGCCTGCGTCATTGCGAGGCGAAGCCGTGGCAATCCAGGGCGCGCCCTTTCCGGAGATGACGCGTGCTGGATCGCTTCGGCTCCGCCTCGCGATGACGGCAGGAAACTCAAGGCGATCAACCGGAAACCGTAGGAGTTCCCGGCGCGGCCATTGAGCGGGAGGGCTGCCGGAGATCAGTGCATCTCGCGCAACAGCCGCTCGGCGACGACCTTCACCGGCTGGCGGCGGCCGATCAGAACGGCGAAGTGCGACTGCTCGGGATCCGATTCGAACCGCGTGCGCGCCCAGGCGACGAGAAATTTCAGGTACTCGGCCCCGAGCAGACGGGTGACCGCCGGATCCGCCCACCAGCGGCCGAGATCGAGCCCGTCGGAGACGACGGGATAGGGGATCAGCGTCTCGCCGTCCCGAAGGGCGTGCCGCAGTTCCACGAGGGTGCGGGGCATGTGGTAGCTCGACGTCACCACCGCGACGGTGTCGAAGTGGTGGCGGCGCATCCAGCGCCGGGTCTCGATCGCGTTGCCGATGGTGTTGCGCGCCCGGTAATCGAGATCGACGCAGCAGGTGATCCAGTGCTCCTGAGCCGGGTTGAGGCGCACGATCTCGTCGCGGGTCGTGCGCTCGTTGACGCCGGAGATCAGGAGCCGCCTGCCGTGGCCGGCCGCGAGGAGGTCGATGGCGTCGCCGACGCGCTGCGAGCCTCCGGTCATGGCGACTATGCCGTCCACGCCGTCGAGGCTCGGCCGCTCCGCCTGCTCGACCACCGCGACGAAGGCGAGGAAGCCGCCCGCCAGCACCACCAGGCCGAGGATGGCGAGGCCGAGGACGGCCCGAAGGAGGCGGATGCCGCGCCGCGGACGCGCGCCGTCGTTGCTCATCCGAGGGACGGAAACCTGCGACGCTCCGCGGATCGACAGCGTCGCCCATGGCCATCCGAGCGCCTCGCACGACGGGTCGCAGGACGGACGAACTTGGAGCCGGCCCGGGCCGGCCGCCTGTCGGCGTGGCGCTCGCGGAAACATGTCGGACGGAAACAGAGGCTCATGACGGTGTCGGTGCCGGGACTCTCGGTTCCGATTGGTTGTCGAAACGTTAACGGATTCGCTTGGTGTGACTCCTATCGGAGGAAGCGGCGGACCGTGAACCGCGACACGGTCGCCGTGACGAGGGAGGCGATCACGCCGATGAGGACGATGATCGCGTAGCCCTGCCAGCCGATCTGGAAGGTGCCGAACAGAGCCTCGATCTCCTCGCCCGCCGGACCCGACCGCCAGGTCCGGGCGACGAAGCCGGCCAGGGCGCAGGTCAGCAGCGCCGCGCCCGCGCCGAGCGCCCCTCCCCTCAACCCCAATCGGAAGAAGCGGCTCTGGAAGGCCTTGGCGATGTAGTCGTCGTCGGCACCGACGAAATGCAGCACCTCGACCACCTCGCGGTTGCCGGCCATGGCGCCGCGGGTGGCGAAGACCACGGCGAGCCCGGTGGCGAACAGCACCAGGAGGACGATGCCGATGCCGATTCCGGCGAAGGTGTTCGCCATGGTCGAGAGGCGCTGGAGCCAGAGGGCGTGGTCGTCGAGGCTCGCCACGCCCGGCAGCGCCGTGGTGAGTGCCGTTCGCAGCGCAGCGAGGTCGGCGGGGCGGTCGCTGGCGAGCGTGAGCGCGATCAGGCGCGGCACCGGCAGGTCCGACAGATCGAGCCCGCTGCCGAGCCAAGGTTCGAGCAGCCGTTCCGATTCTGCCTTCGAGAAGATGCGCGCGCCGGCGATGCCGGGCGCCGCCCGCGCGAGGCTTTCCGCCTGCCGCACGTCCGTCTCGATGTCGCGTCCGGCACTCGGCCGGACCTGCACGGTCACCTCCTGCGCGACGCTGCCCTGCCACTGGCTGGCGCTGGAGACGGCGATCTCCGCCGCGCCGGCGCAGAGCGCGGCAAGGAAGGTGAGGATGGCGATGACCGCCGCCAGCGCCCGGCTCGCGGCCGAGTCGGTCGGCACCAGCGGCGCGTTGCGGCGGAGGTTGGCCGGCAGCGCCGGCTCGGGAGCGGGCGCTGCCGTCCGGGCCGGGGCCGCTTCGCCTCGCGTCGGGGCGCGTACGTCGCTCATGCGCCTTCCACCCGCAGGCGGCCCTCGGCGAGCACCATGCGGCGCGCCTCGACGAGATCCATCAGGCCGTAATCGTGGGTGGCGATCACCACCGAGGTGCCGAGCCGGTTCAGCTCCATGAACAGCCGCAGCAGGCGCCGGGCGAGGCTCGGATCGACGTTGCCGGTAGGCTCGTCGGCCAGGAGCAGTTCCGGCCGGGCGATGAGCGCCCGCGCGATCGCCGCGCGCTGCTTCTCGCCGCCCGACAGCAGCGGCGGCAGGACGTGCATGCGCTCGCCCAGCCCGACCCAGCGCAGCAGCTCCACGACCTCCGCCCGGTAGCTCGTTTCCGCCCGCTCTTGGACGCGCAGGGGCAGCGCCACGTTCTCGTAGGTAGTGAGATGGTCGAGCAGGCGGAAATCCTGGAACACCACGCCCATGCGGCGGCGCAGGCCCGTGAGCGCGTCGTTCGAGATGCCGCTCACCTCCTTGCCGAAGATCGAGACGAGGCCGCGGGTCGGGCGCACCGAGAGGAGAATCAGGCGCAGCAGCGTCGTCTTGCCCGCCCCCGACGGCCCGGTGAGAAACTGGAACGAGTGCGGCGCGATCTCGAAGCTCACATCGGACAAGACCTCCGGCCCGAGGCCATAGCGCATGCCGACGCTCTCGAACCGGACGACGGGCTCCTCCGCGCCGGACAGGAGGCTGCCCGTTTTCATCCCAGCCGACAAGGCCCGCTCACTCCACTCTCGCCCGACACAGGGTCCCTGTGCCGCATCCGACTTCACGGCCGGTTAACCACACTCGGGGACAACGTTTGTGTCCTTTTCGAGAGCGCGGCAACCCGCTGCCGGGACCTCAAACCGACTCCGGCCCTATCGCCATGCTGATCGTCTGCCCGGCCTGCGCCAGCGAGTATCGTATTGATGCCGAGCGCGTCGGAACCGGCGGGCGCTCGGTGCGCTGCGCCGCCTGCCGCGAGACGTGGTTCATCTCGGCCGACGAGGTCGTCGCCGCCATGTTCGACGAGATGTCGGCGGAGGAGGACCCTGCGCCGACTGCCGCCGTAGAGGATCCGGCGCCCGCAGCCGAAACCGAGGCGCCTCCTGAGGCCGCCGCGCCGCGTTCGCGTCCGAGGAATGCGAAGACCGCCAAGCGAGCCAAGCCGACCCGCACGACGCGCCGGATCTCGCCGGCGCTGGCCGCCTGCCTCGTCCTCGCCGCCGCCCTGCCGCTCGTCCTGCTCGCCCGCGCCAGCGTCGTGCGGGCCATGCCGCAGACGGCCGGTCTGTTCGCCCGCGTCGGCCTGCCGGTGAACCTGCGCGGCATCGATCTGACCGATATCGCCGCCTTCCGAGTGCCGGCCGAGGGGAGCAATCCGACGCGGCTCGTCGTGGAAGGGGATCTCGTCGCCGTCGCCCGGGATCGCGTCGCGGTGCCGCCGATCGAGATCGAGGTGCGCGACGCCGATGGACAATCGCTCTACCGCTGGAGCGTGCAGGGGCCGCGTGCGAGCCTCGAGCCCGGAGAGCGGGCGCGATTCAAGGCGAGCCTGTCCGCTCCGCCCGAGAAGGGGCGGCAGGTCGAGGTGCGTTTTTCGGACGGGCCGGTTTCCACCGAGACCGGGACGGGTGAAAGTCGCTAGGATCCCGCTGGGGATTCGTCGTCACTGGCCGGCGCGTGGCCGCGATACAGCGCCTCGAAGTCGCGGCCGCCATAGAAAACGTTGACGACGCGCACCCGGTCGCCCTCGACCCGGTACGCGATGACGGCCGAATGCTCGAACGGTACCGTACGCAGGCCGGGCTCCAGATCGTCGCGGGGACGACCGCCGTGAGGTGCGTCGCCGATCCATTCGCACCGTTCGATCAGTCGGTCGAGGAAGCGGTCGGCGATCTCGGGACTGAGGCTGGCCTCGTAGACCCATCGTTAGATCTAGAGAAGATCGGCGTTCGCCTCGCTCCAGTAGGTGACTTTAAAACGCTTCATCCCGTTGCGCCTTTACGGTTTCAGCGTGCCGCACCCTGATGTGTGCCCGCACCTCCTCGACGGTCAGGTCGGGCCGCGGATCGTCCAGCGAACGGCGGATGCGGGCACGGATGACGTTCAGGCGCTCGGCATCTTCCTCACGCCGACGCTGCCAGAGGCGCACCGCGTCGCGCAGGACTTCGCTGGTCGAGGCGTATTCTCCGGCGGCGACGCTCTCGCGGACGGCGCGGAGCTGCTCGGGCGTCATCGTGATGCTGATCTTCTCGGCGGACGGCATGCTTGGTCCCCCTGGGGCTCGTCCGCGAAGAAAGTAGCATAAAATCCGACTTGCGGCCCACGGCCCTACCTCGAGCACTGCGTCGATCGATCACCGGCTATCCCGCCACCATCGGACGGCGACGCTGGCGGCGGCGGCTGCCCATGGTATGGTGGGGCACGGGACGGCTGAGGGCGGCCCGTGCCGTTGGAAGTCCAGCAAAACCATCAAGAGCCGCATGAGCACCGCATCGAAACGCGTCCGCGTCCTGTTCGACGAGGCGGCGATCGCCAAGCGCAACGATGAGTTGGCCGCCCAGATCGTCGCGGCGAAGCCCGAGAACCTTCTCGTCGTCGCCGTGCTCAAGGGCAGCTTCATGTTCGCGGCCGACCTGTTGCGCTCGCTCCATCGGGCCGGGCTCTCGCCGCAGGTCGAGTTCGTGCACCTGTCGAGCTACCGCACCTCGACCGTCTCCTCGGGGCAGGTCGAGATCCTGCGCGACGTCCAGAGCGAGGTGCGGGGGCGCGACGTCCTCCTGATCGACGACATCCTCGAATCCGGCCGCACCGTCGTCTTCGCCAAGGACCTGCTGATGGCCCGCGGCGCCAAGCGCGTGCTCACCGCGGTGCTCCTGGAGAAGCCCGGCAAGCGCGCGGTGACGATCGACGCGGATTTCGTCGGCTTCACCTGCCCGGACGTGTTCGTGGTCGGCTACGGCATGGATGCCGCCCACGCCTTCCGCCAGCTCCCCTTCGTCGGCCTCGTCGATTACGACAGCAGCGACGCGGACCTGTTCGGGGGCACCTAGCAGCCGTTCCAGCCGGTAAATTCCTGATAATTCCGCGACACTTGCCGGAATTCAGCCGCCGATGGAACTCTGTCGGCCTCTGATGCTTGACAGGCCACGCTTCCCCGCGGTCACTCGGGCGCAGCGATCCAGATCAAAGGAATGGTAGAGGACGCCCGACCATGGCGCGCATCCTGCTCGTGGATGACGAGGATACGGTTCGCGGCTTCCTCAAGCGCGGGCTGGAGCTCGACGGCCACACCGTCGTCACGGCCATCGACGGCAGCGACGGCCTCGACCGGCTCTCCGAGGCCGGCGGCGGCTTCGACCTGATGCTGACCGACATCCGCATGCCGTTGATGGACGGCATCGCCCTCTCGCTCGCGGCCAAGCGCGACTACCCCGACCTCACGATCCTGCTGATGACCGGCTTCGCCGACCAGCGCGAGCGGGCTCGCGGCCTCGACGCCATCGTCACCGACGTGCTGACCAAGCCGTTCTCCCTGGCCGATCTGCGCTCGACGGTGACGCGGGCGCTGGCCGCCTGACCCGTCAATTCATCTGCCAGATCGTGCCGTTCAGCAGGCAGGCGAAGGCGACCCAGGCGGCGTAGGGCACGAGCAGCCACGCCGCGGCGCGGTCGAAGCGCCACGACAGGCGGATCGTCCACAGGATCATCACGAGCATGGCGAGCGCGACGATCAGCGCCAGGCCGAGCTGGTGGGCGGCGAAGAAGACCGGCGTCCAGGCGGCGTTGAGGGCGAGCTGCGCGGCGAAGGCGGCGAGCGCCAGCCACCACGCCTTCCGCGCCGGCCCCGGCACCGGGCGGGCGCCGAGCAGCCGCCAGAGCGAGATCGCGATCAGCGTGTAGAGGATCGTCCAGGCCAGCGGGAAGACCCAGTTCGGCGGGTTGAAGGCCGGCTTGCGGATCGTCGTGTACCACTCCTCGATGTTGGAGCCGGTGGAGAGCGTGCCCACCGCCGTCACCAGGGCGACCGGAATGATCGCGGCGGCGAGCCGCGGGATCGGCGGAAGGGCCGGCCGTTCGGGAATGTCCAGGGCGCTCATGCGCTGCGCAACGCTCCGTCGTTCATATCCCCGCCTTGCCCGGTCCGGCGGATTCGCTCAAGCCGGCTCCCGAGCTGACGTCGAGCGAGGAAATCCATGAGCCGGTCCAACGCGCCTCGCGGCGATTCCGATGCAGCGCCCGTCGACGGGCTGTCGCCCGCGGACTGGAGCCCGGCGACGCTGGCCGCGCAGGCGCTCGGCCGGATCGATCCGGTGACGCGGGCGGTGGTGCCGCCGCTCCATCTCTCGACCACCTTTCTGCGCGATCCCGACAACGCCTACCGCTCCGGCTTCTCCTACGCCCGGCCCGACAACGCCACGACCCGCGAGGCGGAGGACGTGATCGCGGCGCTGGAACGGGCGGAGGCCGGCGCGCTGCTGTTCGGGTCCGGCATGGCCGCGGCGGCGGCCGTGTTCTGCGCGCTGGAGCGCGGCGACCACGTGATCGCGCCGGAGGTGATGTACTGGGGTCTGCGCCGCTGGCTGCGGCAGGAGGCGCCGCGCCTCGATCTCGCGGTCGATTTCGTTCCGATGCAGGACCCGGAGGCGGTGCGGGTCGCGATCCGGCCGGGAAAGACCCGGCTCGTCTGGATCGAGACGCCGGGCAACCCGCTCTGCACCATCACCGACATCGCCCGCGTCGCCGAGATCGCCCGGGCGGCGGGCGCCCGCGTCGCGGTCGATTCGACGGCGGTGAGCCCGATCCTCACCCGACCGCTGACGCTCGGGGCCGACCTCGTGATGCATTCGGCCACCAAGATCCTGAACGGCCATTCCGACGTCGTCGCCGGCGTCCTGGCCGGTGCGCGCAGGGACGCCTTCTGGGAGCGCCTCGTGGCGATCCGCGGCGGCTGGGGGGCGATCCTCGGTCCGTTCGAGGCCTACCTGCTGGTGCGGGGCCTGCGCACCCTGCCCCTGCGCGCCGCCGCCCAGAGCGCAGGGGCGCTCCGCCTCGCGCAGCGGCTGGCGGCGCACCCGCTGGTGAGCGCGGTGCTCTATCCCGGCCTGCCCGACCATTCCGGCCACGCGGTCGCGGCGCGTCAGATGGAGGGCGGGTTCGGGTTCATGCTCGCGATCCGCGTGGCCGGCGGCGAGGCGGCGGCGATCGACACCGCCGCACGGGTGGCGCTGTGGAAGCGCGCCACGTCCCTCGGCGGCGTCGAGAGCCTCATCGAGCACCGCGCCTCGGTGGAAGGGCCGGGCACCCCCTGCCCGCCGGACCTGCTGCGCCTGTCGGTCGGGATCGAGGATCCGGACGACCTGTTCCGCGATCTCGACGCGGCCTTGACGGGCGCGCACCGATCGATCGGCTGAGCCGGACGAATTTTGTGGAGGACGGAACGACGCCGAGGGCTTTCGTGCGTTGTCGCGACGACCAGCCCGGAGCCGCGACCCGAACCGCCATGACGAACCGCAAGTCACTTCTCCCCGCCGTGCTCGCGCTCGGACTCGTTTTCGGCGCGGCCCTGGCTGCGGATGGGCCGCCGGACCTCGACGTCGAGGCGACCTGCAAGTCGGCCGAGCGCGTGCAGCGGACGCTCAGCGACAACCCCAGCAAGGATGCCTGCCTCAATTCAGAGCGCAGCGCCCAGACGGATCTGAAGAAGCGCTGGGGTCAGTTCCCGGCCTCGGCGAAGTCGCAATGCACGCAGCAATTCCAGGCCGGCGGCTTCCCGTCCTATGTCGAGCTGCTGACCTGCCTGGAACTCGCGAGCGGCGCGGTGCCGACGCAGCCGGATCAGAATTCGGCGCCCAAGTCCGACGTCGGCGGCGGACAGGGCGGCGGTAAGAAGGAGGGAAGCTCGCTGACCCGCGAGCCCGCCCCCACCCAGCGCACCAACCCGATCGAAGTGCTGGAGAGCAAGTAGCCCGGCGATCGTCGACGGTCGGACGACGCCTTACCTCAGCGTCGGCGCGCCGGCCTCGTCGATGGCGACCGGCAGCCAGGGGGCCGACGCGGCGCCGACCGTCGCTGGCTCGGCACCCGCCGTGCGGCCTTGGTGCAGTTCGAGCAGTTCCGGCGCGGGACGGGTGTCGTCCTCCGTCAGGAACAGGCCGCGCGCCTTCGAGCCGAGACCGAGGCGGGTGCTGCTGGTGAGCACGCTCTGAGCCGGGCTCGTCAGCAGGGCCAGGGCGACCGGCGCCATCCACAGGGCGAGCCATGGGCTGCCGGCGAAGGCGAGCAGCACCGCCAGCGCCCCGCCCGCCGCGACCGCGTCGCTCTGGAGACGGAACGCCTCGCCCCACGGCACGCTGCGGTCGTCGCGGGACTGCGCGTCCCAGCGCACGACCCGGCCGAACAGGGTCGTCACCACGGCGCCGGCGGCGAACAGCGCCATCACTGGCCAGAGCAGGACCCAGATCGCCTGTTCGAGCGCCGCGCTGACGAGCAGCGAGCGGGCGCCGCCGAAATCCGCCCGGCGTCGGGGCGAGGCCAGCACGTAGCTGAGGCTCAGGAGCTTCGGCAGCGCCATCACCGCGACGGCGAGGGCGGCGAGCGCCGAGGCGGCGGCGTTGCCGCCGTCGAGCCCGTAGCCGATCAGCCCGAGTTCGCCGGACCGTGCGGCCTGCCAGGTGCCGAGCCCGAGGAAGGCGATCCAGAGCGGGTAGACGCAGTAGCCGAGGATGCCGACGCCGAGATGCCAGCGGCTCGCGCCGAGCAGGCCCTGCCAGGGGAGCACGCGGATATGCTGCAGGTTGCCCTGGCACCAGCGCCGCTCGCGCCCGAGCAGGTCGATGAGGTTGGTGGGCATCTCCTCCCAGGTGCCGCCCATCTCCGGCAGGAGGCGCACCTCCCAGCCGGCACGGCGCAGCAGGGCACCCTCGACGATGTCGTGGCAGAGGATCTCGCCCCCGAGCGGTGGCTTGCCCGACAGCACCGGCAACTCGGCGTTGCTCGCGAAGGCCTCGATCCGCAGGATCGCGTTGTGGCCCCAGTAGGAGCCGTCCGGCCCCTGCCACGTCTCCAGGCAGCGCAAGGAGAGCGGCGCATAGAGGCGCACCGCGAATTGCTGGATGCGCGCGAACAGGGTGTCGCGGCCGGCCGCGTACGAGACGGTCTGGATCAGGCCGGTGCGCGGGTTCTCCTCCATCAGCCGGGCGAGGCGGCGCATGGCGGCGCCGGTCATCAGGCTGTCGGCGTCGAGCACGATCATGAAGTCGTACTCGTGCCCGTAGGTCTCGCAGAACTCGGCAATGTTGCCGGCCTTGCGGCCCTTGTTCTCCGTCCGGCGGCGGTAGCGGATGCGCGGCATGCCGCGGCCCTCGCGCTCGGTCCAGGCCTGGATGCGGGCGAATTCGTGCTCCTCGACGGCGCTGATCGCGCCCTCGCGGGTATCGGAGAGGACGAAGATGTCGATGTCCGAGCCGTCGCCGCCCTCGCGCTGGAGCGAGCGGGCCATGACGCGGATCGCCGAGAACACGGCGATCGGGTCCTCGGCATGGATCGCCACAACGGCCGCCGTGCGGCTGAGGCCGGTCGGACGGGTCGAGATCGTGGCGGCCCGTCGCTCCAGCGCCGACAGGGCGCGGTCGCCCATCAGCGCGGCGACGAGGCCGTAGAGGTACTGCCAGGCGGTGAAGGACTGCCACGCCATCAGCACCACGAAGAGGCCGAGCACGGTGCGGCCGAGCCACGTCTCCGGCATGCCGTAGGCGGCGAGCGCCAGGGCGGCGATGGCGGTGGCGGTGGCCAGGGTCGGCCCGGCCAGGGCGAGGCGGCGCAATCCGAACGACGCCGGCCGCGGTGCGGGGCCCGCGCCCCTCGGGCGGGTTTCACCCCCGGCCCCCGTCTCGACGGAGCGGTCCGCCTGCGGCAAGTCTGGGCTGGACATGATGGGCGTCGACACTCGCGGGAGGGATCAGGATGGCAGGACCGTCGGACGCTGAGGACGAGGCGCCCGGGGCAAGCGGCGTTTCGCGGCGCGCCATCGTGCGTGGCGCTGTTCGCGGAGCTCTCGCCGGTTCGGCCGGCTTGAGCGTTTCTGGCCTTCTCGACCTGAATACAGCCAGAACGATGGCTCAAACGTCGGAAAGCGCCCCGTCCCAGGCGGCCTCGGACGCGCGTCCGGTCACGTTCGAGGCGGTGGCGCAGCGGGCCGAGCGGCTGGCCGCGGCGCCTTACCGCGAGCAGAGCAGCGATCTGCCGCAGGAGCTGGCCGCCCTCGACTACGACGCCTTCCAGGCGATCCGCCTCCGACCGGAGGCCACGGTGCCGCTCGGGTCCCGCTTCTCGCTGCAGCCGTTCCACCGGGGCGGCCTGCACGCCAAGCGGGTGGAGATCGTCCTGCAATCGCCCGAGGGCGTGCGCCGGTTCGACTACGATCCGAACCTGTTCGATCTCGGGCCGGCGCTGCAGGGCCGCCGCTACCCGCCCTCGCTCGGCTTCGCGGGGTTCCGCATCGCCTTCGGCTTCGATGCGGCGCGGCCGCAGGCGCAGGAGGAGTTCCTGGTCTTCCTCGGCGCGTCCTATTTCCGCATCCGCGGCCGGGATCAGGTCTACGGCCTCTCGGCCCGGGGCGTCGCGGTGAATACCGGCCTGCCGCAGGGCGAGGAGTTTCCGGATTTCACGACCTTCTGGATCGAGACGCCCCGCGACGATGCGGCCGCGATCACGATCCTCGCGCTCCTCGACGGTCCGAGCCTCGCCGGCGCCTACCGCTTCAGCGTCACGCCGGGCGTGACCGCGCAGGTCGCGGTCGAGACCGCCTTGTTTCCACGCCGCTCCGTCGCCGCGCTCGGGCTCGCCCCGCTCACGAGCATGTTCCTGTTCGGCGAGAACGGAGCGGGTGTTCGGGGCGCCGAGCCGTTCGACGACTTCCGCCCGCAGGTGCACGATTCGGATGGGCTCGTGGTGCAGACGCCCGGCGACCGGCTGTGGCGGCCCCTCGTCAACGGCCGCGCCGCGCCGCAGATCTCGTCGTTCCGCGCCAACCCGCTCGAAGGCTTCGGGCTGCTGCAGCGGGAACGGCGCTTCGCCGCCTATCTCGACGTGCAGGCGCGCCACGAGGACCGGCCGGGCCTGTGGGTGGCGCCGAGGGGCGACGGTTTCGGCGCGGGCGCGGTGCGTCTGTTCGAGATCCCCTCGCGCACGGAGGCGACCGACAACATCGTCGCCGCCTTCGTGCCGGAGGCCGCCGTCGAGGCCGGCAAGCCGCTGCGGCTCGCCTACAATCTCGTCACGGTCGGCCCCGAACCGGCCCCGGCGCTGGCGCCACCGCTCGCCCGCGTCGTCTCGACCCGCGTCGGCTCCGCCGAGCGCCTGCGCCCGACCAACCCGCCCACGCCGCAGCGGCGCCTCTACGTCATCGATTTCGAGGGACCGGGCCTGCCCGACGACCCGAAGGCGGCCATCGACGTCGCGCTCTCGGCGAGCGCCGGCGCGCTGGTCGAACCCTATGCCGAGCGGGTGCCGCAGACCGGCGGATGGCGTCTCTACGCCGAGTTCCGGCCGCCGGAATCCTGGCCTGCGGGCGACGTGGTGCTGCGCGCGCGCCTCTCCCATGCCGGGCGGGTCGTCACCGAGACCTGGGACGCCGTGGTCTGACGCCGGTGAACTGAGAGGAGCGCCGGCCGTTAACGGGGCACCATCACGTCCAAACCCGGAGCCAGGGATGCGTCCCAGCCTGTCCAGCGTCCCGCTTGCCGCCCTCGCGCTCTCGCTCGCGCTGGCGCCCCTGCCCGCCCTTGCCGAGGCGGCGCCGGGCAATGCCGGCACCCCGCGCTTCATCGAGCGGCCCGAGGCCGGCACGATGCGCGGCTCGAAGGTCATCGGCGTCAGCGTCGTCGGGGCCGATCATGTCCGCGTCGGCAAGATCGAGGACGTGCTCGTTGACGGCGGCGGCCGCATCCAGGCGGTGGTGATCGGCGTCGGCGGCTTCCTCGGCGTCGGCGAGAAATACGTCGCGGTGCCCTTCGACCAGCTCGCCTGGAATTTCGAGGACGTCTCGCTCACCTCGGGCGCGAGCTCCGTCGTGACGCCCGCCAACGCGCCGAGCGCGAAGGCCGCCGACGCGGCGAGCCCGGAGAAGATGCCCGGTGCGCAGACGTCCCCCGACGTGCTCGGGGCCGTTGAGAACCGGCACGGCGGCCGCGTCTCGGATGCGACCGGTTCCGTCGAGCCGAAGCGGCCTGATTCCGAGCCGGCGACGGTGCTCGCGGGCCACGATCTGATCCGTGCCGAGGTGCGCCTGACCAAGGCGCAGCTCAACGACGCGCCGGCCTTCCAGTTCGACAAGACGCAGCGGTGACCGTCCGCGCCAGCCGGCCCGATCTTTGGAGTTCGCGTACCATGAGACACGCCGCCCTCGCCCTGACAGTCTGGCTCTCCGGTCTTCATGCGGCACTCGCCCAGGCGACGAACCCCGCTCCGCCGATTCCGGAATCGGGTCCGTCCGGTTCCAGCTCGGGACCGGCGACCGCCGCAGCGACGGATTTCAACTGGGTCTGGGCCAGCGTGCTGATCGCGCTCGCGGTGCTGGCCCTGTGGATGTTCGCCCGCAAGCGCCAGTCCGGTCCGCCGCCGCGGTAGAGCCGACGCCGAACCGGCTCCCCGTCATCGCGCGCGTCGGCGAAGCGATCCAGCGGCGGTACCTCTCGGGACGAAGCGGGGCCGTGGATTGCGGACGCCTCGCTTCGCAACGACGGGATAAGACGGTCTCAGGCTGATCACTTCGATCACCGCTTCTCTCCTCCCCCTTGTGGGGAGGAGGCAGGAGGTGGGGGTGGTTCAGAACGCGGCGGTGCGGTGCCTTCTGCACCACCCCCACCCCGAACC
>NZ_JBELQE010000132.1:0-8064 GCF_040270385.1 Methylorubrum podarium
GGGTGGGGGTGGCTCGGGATGGGGCGGAGCGGTGATCGGGCCGGCTGCGCTAGAGCCCCGCCGCCGCCAGCATCGCCGAGCCGCCGCGCTCGGCATCGTCGGCGCCGCGGCGCATGAAGGCGAACAATTCGCGGCCGGTGCCGAGGCCGTCCGGCGGCTGCGCGGCCTCCGCACGGGCCTGCCACTCGGCCGAATCGACCAGCACCTCGAGCAGGCCCTGCTCCGCCGAGAGGCGGATGATGTCGCCGTCGCGGATGCGGGCGATCGGCCCGCCGCCGACCGCCTCGGGGCTGACATGGATCGCCGCCGGCACCTTGCCGGAGGCGCCCGACATCCGCCCGTCGGTGACGAGCGCCACCTTGTGGCCGCGGTCCTGCAGCACGCCGAGCGGCGGGGTGAGCTTGTGCAACTCCGGCATCCCGTTGGCGCGCGGACCCTGGAAGCGCACCACCACCACGACGTCCCGCTCCAGTTCGCCCGCCTTGAAGGCGGCGATGACCTCGTCCTGATCGGAGAAGACGCGGGCCGGCGCCTCGATGGTGCGGCGCTCGGGGTCCACCGCGCTGGTCTTGAAGGTGGCCCGGCCGAGATTGCCCTTCACCAGCCGCATCCCGCCATCCGGCTGGAACGGATTGGCCGGCGGGCGCAGCATCGTCTCGTCCAGGGATTCGGCCGGCGCCTCCTCGAAGGTGAGGTCGTCCCCGTCCCCCGAAAGCTTCGGGTCGCGGGCGTGGTCGCGCAGGCGCGCTCCGGCGACGGTGAGGATGTCGTCGTGCAGGAGGCCGGCATCGATCAGCGAGGCGATGACGTAGGACATGCCGCCGGCGGCGTGGAAGTGGTTCACGTCGCCCGCGCCGTTCGGATAGACCCGGGCGATCAGCGGCACCACGCCGGAGAGCCGGTCGAAATCCTCCCAGTCGATGACGATGCCGGCGGCCCGCGCCATGGCCGGCAGGTGGATCGCGTGGTTGGTCGAGCCGCCGGTGGCGAGCAGGCCGACGATGGCGTTGACGATCGCCCGCTCGTCGATGCAGCGCCCGAGGGGGCGGTAGTCGTTGCCGTTCCAGCCGATCTCGGTGAGCCGATGGATCGCCGAGCGCGTCACCGCCTGCCGCAGCCGCGTGCCCGGATTGATGAAGGACGCGCCGGGCATGTGCAGGCCCATCACGTCCATCATCATCTGGTTGGAGTTCGCCGTGCCGTAGAAGGTGCAGGTGCCGGCGCCGTGATAGGAGGCGGACTCCGATTCCAGCAGCTCCTTCCGCCCGACCTTGCCCTCGGCATAGAGCTGGCGGATGCGCTGCTTCTCCTTGTTGGCGAGGCCCGACGGCATCGGGCCGGCCGGGATCAGGATCATCGGCAGGTGGCCGAAGCGGAGCGCCCCGATGATGAGGCCGGGCACGATCTTGTCGCAGATGCCGAGCAGCGCCGCGCCCTCGAACATGCCGTGGCTGAGCGCCACCGCGGTCGAGAGCGCGATGGTATCGCGGGAGAACAGCGACAGCTCCATGCCGCGCTGGCCCTGAGTGACGCCGTCGCACATGGCCGGCGTGCCGCCGGCGACCTGGGCCGTCGCCCCGACCTCGCGGGCGAAAATCTTGATCTGCTCCGGGTAGCGCCCGTAGGGCTGATGCGCCGAGAGCATGTCGTTGTAGGCGGTGACGATGCCGATGTTCATGGCGCGGCCCGCGATGATCGCCGGCTTGTCCTCGCCGGAGGCCGCGAAGCCGTGGGCGAGGTTGCCGCAGGCGAGCTTCGGGCGATGGACGCCGGCCTCCCTCTCGCGCTCGATCAGATCGAGATAGGCGCGGCGGCTGTCGCGGGAGCGCGCGACGACGCGCTCGGTGACCGCGGCGACTTCGGGGTGAAGCTCCGGCATGGCTGGTTCGCCTCGTTCGGATATCGACGGCACGGACAGGCCCGCAAGAATGGGACCCGCGCTCCCCATAACATGGAGAGGCTCCAAACGGCATCACGCTTGTGAGAACGTTTTCATCAACCAGTTAGGGATATGAATGACATTAAAACTTCTGGTTGATAGAGGGGCCGGGATGGCTATCGTGACGGCGCCAGGCGCCACCTCCAGCCGCGAACGCCCGGGCACCGGGCTTGTAGCGGAGTAGCCGACCGCTGCCGTCGCAAGGCTGAGCAGGCAGGCTGGAGGGGAGATGATCGATGTGATCGGATTTCCAATCCTGACCATCACCGTGCGCAGAAATGCCACCGCGTGGTCGCTAACCATCACGGTGGCATTCATAGCGCTCTAAGTGCCTGAGCAAGAGGGTCGGCGGGGTGCCACCCGCCGACCCTCACCGACGCAATCTAATGCCATTCGGCGCGATTGCAAAGGTCGGCTACGACAATCCAGGAGCGACCGTTAGACGATGCTCCTCACACCCCCGGCGCGGACGCGATCTCCCGCTCGACTTCGGCCGGATCGAGGACGTAGCGGCGCGAGCAGAACTCGCAGGTGATGGCGATGGTGCCGTCGTCGGCCACCATGTCCCGGCGCTCCTCGGCGGAGAACGAGCGGATCATGCCCATCACCCGGTCCTGCGAGCAGCGGCAGCGCTCGACGACGGCCTGCGCGTCGAACACCCGCACGCCGCGCTCGTGGAACAGCCGGTAGAGCAGCCGCTCGCTCGACACCGCCGGATCGACCAATTCGTGGTCCTCCACGGTGCCGACGAGGCTGCGCGCCTCGGTCCAGGCGTCGTCCTCGGCGGGCGCACCGGTGAGGATCTCGTGGCCCTCCGGCGCGTCGCCGGGCGGCAGGTCGGCCTGGCGCATCCGGTCGGGCGAGGTCGGCAGGAACTGGACCAGCAGGCCGCCCGCGCGCCAGCGGCTCTCCCCGCCCTCCATCTGCTCGGCGACCGCGAGGCGCACCAGCGTCGGGATCTGCTCCGACTGGCGGAAATACTGGTGCGCGGCCTCCTCCAGGCTCTGACCTTCGAGCGCGACGACGCCCTGGTAGCGGCTCTGCGACGGCCCCTGGTCGATGGTCATGGCGAGGTGCCCGCGGCCCATCAGGTCGGCGGCCCGCGCCTTGGGCCCGAGGGCCGCCACCGGCTCCGCCTCGAAGCGGGCGGTGGCGCGCACCCGGTCGGGCGCCTCGAAATCGACCACCAGCATGTTCACCGGCCCGTCGGTTTTGGTCTGGAGCTGGAAGCGGCCTTCGAGCTTCAGCGAGGCGCCGAGCAGCACCGTGAGCGCCGCCGCCTCGCCGATCAGGCGGGCGACCGCATCGGGGTAGCCGTGGCGGCGCAGGATGGTGTCGATCGACGGGCCGAGCCGCACCGCGCGGCCGCGCAGGTCCAAGGCCTCGACGGCGAAGGGCAACACGGCGTCGTCGCCGCCTTCGAGGGCGGCATTGGACGGCATGGAGGAAGGGGCGTGTCCGGAGCTCATGGGCTCTCCGTATCGGTGCTGAGAAGGGCGGGAGGGCGGCCGGTCCGGCGGCATCACGCCAAACCGGCGGAAGCGCAAGGGGCGGCGCACGTCCTCGACAGGCCCTCATATGGGAAGCGCAGCGCCGCGGCGCGAGACCGGCGCAGGATGCCGCCCGGCCGAGCCCGAGCCCGAGCCCGCGGCGCCGGTGGCGGCCGCCGACGGGACGGGTCAGAAATCCGTGTGCAGGCGCGTCCCGAAGAAGTCGGCGGGGCCGCGGTCGCGGTTATAGGCCGGGTTCTCGACGTGCTGGTAGTCGAAGGTCATCGTCACGGCCTTCGTCAGGTTCAGCGCGTAGTAGACCTCGACCGCCCGCTCCGGAGCGTAGTTGTCGAGACGGCCGTCGCCGATCAGCAGGCCGAGGCCCCCGTTGGCGAAATAGGCGCGGTGGGAGGGCGAGATCCGGTTCGCCGAAGCGCCGAGGCCGATCGTGTCCTGCGGCCGGCCCCAGGCGCTGCCCTTGAGCGAGAGGCCGCCCGAGATCGAGCCGTCGACATCAGTGAACGACAGGCTCTCGTTGCGCCCGTCATTGACGCTCGCCCGGGCGAATAGGCCGAGATCGGGGGTGAGGGCCTGTTCGAGGTTGAGGTACACGCCGCTCTTGCGCCGGGGCTCGCGGGTCGCGGCCACCGCGGTGCCGATGTCGGGGAACGCGCCGGCCTGGGTCAGCGCCACGACCTGCCGGAAATTCGCGGTGTTGCCGACATTGGAGAACAGGCCCAGACGCAGCTTGCCCGGCTGATCGAGCACCGGCAGCGTGTGGCGCCCCTCGAACTCGATGACGGCGCCGGCCCGCTCGAACACGCGGGGGTCGAGCACATCGGAGGAGGGCTCCTTCGGCACCTGCGTGTAGGCGGCGCGCACCGCGAACTCCGCGCGGTTGTACTCGACCATCAGCCCTTGCGTGAAGCCGGGGAGGTTGGCCGGGAAGTCCCAGGCGGCCGAGGCCCACAGGCCCCAGTTCATGAAGTCGACCCGCGGGTCGTGGGCGTAGATGTTGCCGTCGAAGAAGTCGCCGAGCGCGAACTTGCCGGCGATCACGGTGATGCGCTCGACGTCGCGGGTGCCGGCGATCGAGTTCGGCCCGTCGGGCACCTCCTCGGTCTCGCCGCCGAGGCCGAAGGTCTGGCGGACGAAGTAGCGGTTCGAGCGCAGCTTCGGGAACGGCGCGCCCGCCTTCTGCGCCTCGCCGTTGACGAAACCAGCCACGCCCAGGGTCCGCGACAGGCCGAAGCCCTGGCTGAATTCCGGGTTGTAGTAAAGTTCGGTGCCCTCGAAGAGCTTGAGGCCGAGGAACAGCGTCGCGGTCGTCGTCGCCTGCGCCTGGTCCGGCACGAGGCTCTGCGGGCCGCGATAGGGCGAGCGGAAGCCGGTCACGCCCTGGTTCACGAACGTGGTTTGGCCGTGCAGCGAGAAGCGGGTGTCCTTCGGGACCTCGTCCTCGTCCTCCGGCACCAGGGTCAGCGCCTGGGGGTGCCAGATCAGCCGGGCCATCATCTGGTTGGAGACGAAGCTGGTGCGGGTCGTTACCGGCCCGCCCTCGAGGCCCGGCAGCGTGCCGAGGCCGAAGCGGCGGCTCTCGCCGAGATCGCTGTAGCGGTAGTCGATGCCGAGCGAGAGATGCGGATCGACCGCGAACTGCACGCCCGCGCCGAGGGTGAAGCCGAGATAGGAGATGTCGCGGGCGGCCGTCGCGGGCGGGCCGCCGGCCAGGTCCGGATAGGTCGCGAGCACCCGCCCGTTGGCACCGGTGAGCCCGGCGGTTGCGTAGATCAGGTTGTTGCCGAAGGCGTAGCCGAGCCGCGCGCGGACGGATCCGAACACGTCGGTCTTCTCGCGAATCAGGGCGAAGGGCGGATCGATCGCCTCGTAGCCGAAGCCCGCCGCATCGGAGCGGGCGCCCCGCTTGAGATTGGAGCCGGCGAGGTCGGCCTCGATGCCGTAGACGAAGGCCCCGTCCTGCCAGTTCCAGCCGGCGAAGGCGCCGCCCACCACCGTGGTGGCGTCGCCGCCGAGGTCGCGGCTGCCGGTGGCGTCGCCCGTCGAGATCGTCCGGACCCGGCGCGAACCGATCGTGGTCGGCCCGAAATCGTAACTGCCGAAGGACGCGCCCGCGCTGCCCTGCAGCCCGGCGTAGAAGCCGGACCAGTCGAGGAAGCGGGGCCGGGCGCGCTCCGCGAGGTCGGCCGCCGCCGCGGTCGCGGCCTGCAGGCCCAGCAGAGCGGCGAGACTGGCCGTGACGGCCCGAATTTTTCCGATTGTCCCCGCGCGCGCCATGGACCTGCGCCAGCCCCCGCCGTCACCGTTCGAGCGGCCTAGCAGATGCCGTCGCCGCCGCAAGACGCCCGCGACCGGCCGGAGCACGAGGCTTCAGGACGGTTGCACGGGCGCCACGACGACAGGGAGAAGCCAAACCATCCGACAGGACGATGACAGGCGCGTGGGAAGAGGCCGAAGAACGGTGGGACGGGGCCGAAGTACCGGATCGGCGGCTGCCGTTTCAGGTCCCGCGCCCACTTGCCGGGCGCAAGCGTAGCCCTAGCTCCGTGGGGCCTGAACCCCCATCAGGTTAGGCAGACTTCAGGGCGCACCGGCAACGGCGCGCCATTTTTGCCTCGTCCGCGACGCGGATCACTCCGCCGGGGCGGCGGGTGCCTTGGCCGGAGCCGGCTTGGCGGGTTTCGCGGGCTTGGCCGGCACTTCCACGGGAGCGGCGGCGGCCTGCTGGTTCACGTCGGGCACGCGGGTCCAGGTCTGCGAGCCGCACAGCACCTTCAGCATGCAGCCCTGCACGTTCAGCTCGGCCTCGCTCTCGCGCTCCAGGCTGACCTGATAGATCTTGCCCTCGTCGGCGTTGTAGATCTCGCCGGCGAAGCCCGCATCCTCCGGCTTGAGGTTGTCGAGAAGCGTGAGGCCGATGATCGGCCGCACCCGCTTCTTCGGATCGGGGTTCTTCACGTCGGTGCGCGGCGCGCCGCCATCGTCGGTCGGGGACTTCAGCCAGACCACCTTGCCGCAGGCATTGCTGCCGCTCGGGCCGCAGCGGTCGATCCGGATCTTGGCGCGTCCATCTCCCGTCAGCCACGTGCCGGAGAGATCCTTGGGGGCGGCGAAGGCCGGGCTTGAGACCAGCAGAGCGGCGAGGCCGAGGGCGATGCGCATGGATTGGCTCCTGAGGCTGGGCCCGGATCGGGCCTATGGCTTGCGGAGGAGAGATCGCCCCGGCGGCGAGCCGGGGCAGGCGGACCGTCCGCCGACTTGAGCCCCCGCAATCCGGCGATTTTTCGGCGGTGTTGCGCTGAAGCCATGGCGGGGCCGAAAAAGGCCGAGCTTGCCCCGCATCGGCCCGCGGCGGCTGGTGCCCTTCACCGGTCGGTTGAGGGGCTACCGCTCCGCCGCTATAAGCCCGGCGCGCCGGCAGCCTCTCGGGCGGCGTTCGAGCCCGCCCTCATCCAGCGCGTCGCGCGACCCCTTTCTCCAACGAACCGGACCGGACCATGGCCAACGAGCGCACCTTCTCCATCCTCAAGCCCGACGCGACCCGCCGCAACATCACCGGCGCGGTCAACGCCGTGATCGAGGCCGCCGGCCTGCGCATCGTCGCCCAGCGCCGCATCCGCATGACCCGCGAGCAGGCGGAGAAGTTCTACGAGGTGCACAAGGAGCGCCCGTTCTTCGGCGAACTCGTCGAGTTCATGACCTCCGGCCCCGTGGTCGTGCAGGTGCTCGAGGGCGAGAACGCCGTCGCCAAGTACCGTGAGGTGATGGGCGCCACGAACCCGGCCCAGGCCGCCGACGGCACCATCCGCAAGCAGTTCGCGGAGTCGGTCGGCGAGAACACCGTCCACGGCTCCGACAGCGCCGACAACGCCAAGATCGAGATCGCGCAGTTCTTCACCGACGCCGACATCGCCGCCTAAGGCTCGTCTCGCCGGCCTCGGGGTCACGGGGCCGGCGGGAGATACGCTCAAGCTTGCGCGGGGCTGACGATCCGGGCGCAATCCGGCCCAGTGTGACTCTCCTGCCCTAGCGGCGCGGGGCGGGCGGACCGAAGAACGGAAGCGATCGACGATCTCCCGTCTCTCTCGGATGTTCGCTCCATGCGCCTCACGTTTTCGCGCACCGGCCGCCTGCTCGTCGCGGCCGGCCTCGTGTCCCTGCTCGCCGCCTGCAACTCGGCCGGCCGCTCGACGCAGTACACCTCGCTCGAAGGCTACGTGCCCGATCCGGCGCTGAAGACCGCCACGAAGAGCAACCTGACCGGCCGCGTGCGCCACGCCTGCACCGTGACCCAGGCCAGGTTCCAGAAGGTCGCCGAGGACTCGCTCGCCGCCCCCTGCGGCTGCTACGCCGAGCGCACGCTCGCCGCCCTCGACAAGGACGAGATCGCCTCCTACCGCACCACCGGCTACTTCAACGACAGCGCCCGCGCCAAGGCGCTGAGCGCGCTCGACAGCTGCAAGCTGCCGCGCCCGATCGTCTGATCGCCCTTCGCTCGATCGCTTCGGCCGACGCCGCTCTCCTCCCCCTTGTGGGGAGGAGGCAGGAGGTGGGGGTGGTTCAGGATGAGGCGGTACGGTGCCATCTGCACCACCCCCACCCCGAACCCCTCCCTGC
>NZ_JBELQE010000010.1:0-53729 GCF_040270385.1 Methylorubrum podarium
GCCCTCCGCCCAGCCCTCCGCGCCCGCCGCCGTCTCCGCGCGCACGACCGGTGTGCTGCCGGTGGTGACGAACACCTTCTCGCCGGTCACCGTGATCCCGCAGGAGCGGATCGCCCGCGACCAGCCGCGCACCCTCGGCGACGCGCTGTTCGACCAGCCCGGCATCTCGTCCTCGACCTACGCGCCGGGGGCGGCCTCGCGGCCGATCATCCGCGGCCTCGACAACGCCCGGGTGCGCATCCAGGAGAACGGCATCGTCAACGGCGGCGTGTCGGATCTCGGCGAGGACCACGCGGTGCCGGTCAACCCGCTCAATGCCGGCCGGATCGAGGTGATCCGCGGCCCCGCGACGCTGCGCTACGGCTCGGGCGCGATCGGCGGCGTGGTCTCGGCCGAGAACAACCAGGTGCCGACCTTCATCCCGGCCCGCGGCGTCACCGGCCAGGTCACCACCGGCTACACCACCGTCGACAACGGCCGGCTCGGGGCGGCCAGCGTCGATGCGGGTGCGGACGGCATCGCGGTCCACGCCGACGGCTTCAAGACCGCGACCGATTCCTACGCCATTCCCGGCGGGATCCAGCGCAACTCGGCCACCGAGTCGCAGGGCGGCTCGGTCGGCATCTCGGCGATCGGCGACCGCGGCTTCGTCGGCCTGTCCTTCAGCCATTACGACGCGATCTACCAGATTCCCGGCGGCGAGGCCGAGGAGGCGCGCACCCGGCTCACCCCGAACCAGGACCGCCTGCTCGCCCGCGGCGAATACCGGCCGCTGAACGGTCCGTTCGAGGTGCTGCGCTTCTGGGCCGGCGGCTCGGTCTACCGCCACGAGGAGATCGGCATCGGCGAGGACGGGATCGACGGGGTCCAGGCGATCTTCAAGAACCGCGAGGTCGAGGCCCGCTTCGAGGCGCAGCACGTCCCGGTCGTCACCGCGCTCGGCACGCTGACCGGCGCGGTCGGCGTCCAGGCGGGCCGGCGCGTGCTGAACTCGCAGCTCGAGAGCTTCCTGCCGCCGACCGAGTCGCGGATGCTGGCCGGCTACCTGTTCGAGGAGCTGGCGGTGGGGGGCGGCCTGCGCTTCCAGGCGGCGGGCCGGATCGAGGGCGACCGCCTCAACAGCATCGCGACGCAGTTTCCCGGCACCTACCTGCCCGACGACACCGATCCGGCGCGCTACGCCCTGACCCGCCGCTTCGCCCCGAAGAGCGCCAGCATCGGCGCCCTGCAGGATCTGCCCTACGGCTTCGTGGCGAGCCTCAACGGCTCCTATGTCGAGCGCGCGCCCACCGGCTACGAGCTGTTCTCGCAAGGGCCGCACGACGCCACCGCGACCTTCGAGATCGGCGACCCGACCCTGCGCCTGGAGCGCGCCCGCACGGTCGAGATCTCCCTGCGCCGGGCGGAAGGCCCCCTACGCCTCGACGCCACCGGCTACTACACGCGCTACACCGGCTTCATCTACAAGCGCGACACCGGCAACCGCTGCGACGACGACTTCGCCTCCTGCGGCAGCGGCGACGAGCTGCGCCAGGTCGTCTACTCGCAGGCCAACGCCACCTTCTACGGCGCCGAGATCGGGGCGCAGCTCGACCTCCTGCCCGTCGGCGACGGCTGGGCGGGGCTCGAGGCGCAGTACGATTTCGTCCGCGCCCAGTTCGACGACGGCTCCTACGTGCCGCGCATCCCGCCGCACCGGCTCGGCGGCGGCGCCTACCTCCGCGCCGACGGCTGGTTCGCGCGGATCAACCTCCTGCACGCCTTCGACCACACCGAGATCGCCCCGTTCGAGACGGTGACGCCGGGCTGGAACGACCTGCGCGCCGAACTCGCCTACACCCAGGCCCTCGACCCGGCGGTCTACGGCGCCACCGAGGTGACGCTCGGGCTGCAGGGCCGCAACCTGCTCGACGACGACATCCGCAACTCGGCCTCGTTCAAGAAGGACGAGATCCTGCTGCCGGGCCGCAATCTCCGCCTGTTCCTGACGGCGCGGTTCTGAAGGCGCCGTCCTACGGGCTGCCCGCGCCGCCGCCGGACTTGCGGGTCGGCTTCGCCGCCGGCCGCTCGGGCGGCGCGACGGCGCCCGCCACCGTCCAGTGGCACACCGCCGTGCCCTTGAGGGTGAGGCAGTCGTAGGCGCGGCCGTTGAGGCTGACGTGGTCGACGAGCCCCGTGACCGCGGCGCGATCCACGGGTCTGCAGCCGAGATCGGATTTCGGGTCGGTCGCGAGGGCGAGCGCGGCGGCCCTATCCTCCCCCGCGCTGCGCAGGACGCTGCGCAGATTGGCCAGCGAGGTGCACCCGATCACGGAAGCGGGGCGGGCCGCCGCCTTCGGATCGCCCGCCCTCGCCCCCGGCGCGGCGTCCGGCGCCGACCGGGCGGGGCCGGTGAGCGTCATGACGGCCAGGGCGAAGGCGGCCGGGACGGCGAGGGACCGGAGGACGAGGGGCGGCGGGCGGGACATGGATCGGCCTCGGATGTCGGAGCCTCGTCCCGAGCGGCCGGCTTCCGGGATGAGACGCCGGCTCCCGCATACCATGCCCGGCGCCGCGGACCGAGCACGGCTCCCTCCCGACCCCCTCCCCGCGCGAGACCTCACGCATCCGCGCGCGCCCGCAGCTTGGCGTAGCGCTTGAGGACCCGGTCGCGGCGCAGCCGGCTCAGCCGGTCGATCCAGAAGATGCCGTCGAGCTGGTCGATCTCGTGCTGCAGGCAGGCGGCGCGCAGGCCCTCGGCCGCCTCCTCCCGCTCGGCGCCGTCGAGGTCGCGGTAGCGCACCCGGATCCGGGCCGGCCGCTCCACCGGCTCGACCACGCCCGGCATCGAGACGCTCCCCTCCGGATGCGTGGCCCGCTCGGGCGAGGCCCAGGTGAGGACGGGATCGACGTAGACCGCGTGCGGCTCGTCCGGCTGGAGGCGGATCACCACCACCCGCTCCGGCTGCCCGATATGGATCGCGGTCAGCCCCATGGCCGAGACAGCGCCGAGGGTGTCGAGCACGTCCGCCGCGAGCGCGCGGAGCGTCTCGCCGGGGGCGGCGGCCGGACCGGCGGGCCGGTGCAGGCGCGCATCGGGATAGAGGATCAGCGGGCGGACGGTCATGCGAGCGGGTTCCGGCGTCGGACAGCAGGGCCGTGGCCCCGGGCGATGCACGCCCGAGGTCGCGCAATCGTGTCAAGCGGGAAGGCGCCGAGGCCGGGAGGCGTCATCCGCACCGCCTTTCGGGTGGCGCTCCCAATTCCCGATCCCCTGCCCTTCCCCTGCAAGGTGATGGGGGGCTTTGGGCGGTCTCCCGCGGCCCGAACATTGATGTTCCGCGGCCGTCACAGCCCGTCCGACCAGCAGAGCCGATCCCGATTCGCGATCTCAACGATCTTGGAACCGCTCCGGGGGCGATGCATTGTCGTCTCAACCTATGACGGAGCGATTTTTATGAAGACCATGACGACCCTGCTCGCCGGCGCCGTCGTCGCGGCGACGATGGCCGCCGCGGCACCGGCTTCCGCCCAGTCGATCACGATCGGCCCGAACGGCCCGGGCTTCGATCTGCGGTCCCGGGGCCAGCGTGAGCGCGACTACCGCCGCGAGATGCGTTCGCGCGACCGGGACGACTACTATCGCGAGCAGCGCTTCCGGGACCGCGACCGGTTCGACCGGGGCGGCTACAACCGTCGCGGCTACGATTACTGATCGAGGGCCGATCCCACATCATCGGGGGTGCGCCGCAATGGACTGCGGTCACTGCGCCGCCTCCGGACGACACGATGCGAAGGGCCGGGAAACCGGCCCTTCGCGCGTGGCGCCGGGCGCGGCCTCTCTGCCGCACGGGCGACGGCGGGCAGGCCGAGCGAATCGGACCGTGACCCCGGTCACCCCCGCAACAAATGTTGTGATCACGACAATGTTAGGTGAGCCAACCGGGTCGAAAGACCGACTCATCCAACGTACTCGTCCCGAATGGCCAAGTTTCTGCCACGAAATTTCATCTTGAATGACGAGCCGTGTCGGAGGGAAACCTTTGCGCCGCTTGCAGGGTTGCCTCACCGAACATAACTTTGCCTCGTCGATCGGTGGCCGTCCCTGACCAGGCCCTCGATGCCCCCGGAAGGGACGCGGCACCGGCTTGTTTCCTCGGTCGCTTTGACGAACGGGACGGCCTTTTCGGCCGATGGCGGGACGCATGTCACACGGGGTGCCGCGGCGCGCGCAGGAGGAACCCGCATGCATACTGGTACCGTGAAATGGTTCGATGAGATCAAGGGCTACGGGTTCATCCAGCCCGACACCGGTGGCAAGGACGTGTTCGTCCACATCTCCGCCGTCCAGCAGGCGGGCCTGCGCGGCCTCGTCGAGGGTCAGAAGGTGACCTTCGACGTCGAGAACGACCGCCGCAGCGGCAAGCCGGCCGCCGTCAACCTGCAAGCCTCCTGAGGCGCGATCCTCGGGACCGCCATCCCTCCCAGCTGCTTCCGTATCGCAACAGGCCCGAAAATGTTATCGGAGCCGCCGCGAACAGGGGCGACCTGTGTTGCGTGTTGCGGCGCACTCGTGCATCGACTGCGCCGGTCTATCTTACCCAGCGCCGAGTCCCGACCGTCCGGAGACAGGATTGATCCGGCAGTCGGCCGTGTCACCGCATGAGAAAGGTCATATGAGCGCATTCGACTTCAGGAACTTCGAAGACCGTCGTCAGAACTCCCAGGCCGCCAAGGCGGCATTGCTTGAGAAGTTCAAGGCCCGTCCGCCTCTCGACGACCCGGAAATGCGCGCCAAGGCCCAGGCCCGTGCCGAGGTCTCCCGCGCCCGCGACGAGCGCGCCCGCGAGCGTGAGCGCATCCGCATCGAGACCGAGCGCAAGGCCGCCGAGGAGAAGCGCCTGCGCGAGGAGGCGGAGCTCGCCGCCCAGATCGCCCGTGAGGCGGCCGAGGCTGCGGCCCTTGCCGAGCGCAAGGCCGCCGAAGCCGCGGAGAAGAAGGCGGCCCGCGACGCGCGCTACGCCGCCCGCAAGGCCAATGTGAAGATCCGCCGCTGAGCCTCCGGCGCCGCTCCCGGCTTCCGGGAACCGCGCCGAACGCTCACACCGAAGCGGGTCCGTTTCGAGAGCAATCCACGCGCCGGACGCTTCGAGCCCGGCGCGTTTTCTTTTGCCCGAAGCCTGGCCGAGAGAACCCATCGAGAGAAGCCTTCGAGAGAAGCCACCGAGACTTGCCGTGCGGCGGCGCAAGGTCCGGATGCGCGCGTGCGGCTACAGGTTCGGCCCGGCAGCGCATCCTGCGGCGATCTCTGTGGGCAGACTACGCAGTTCCTGGCCGGGACGGATCGGCACCGCTTGGCAAGCCCCGTCCCCCCGACGTTAGATCGCAGGACGCTTCGACGATGCGCGCCGCACCGGGGTGAACGGGGAGAGCCAGATCTTGCGTATCCTTGGCAACCATCGCGATCCGTCGGCCCGGCACCGCCGCGGCCTGACCGCGGCCGGCCTGTGTCTCGGCACGCTTCTCGGTCTTGGTCTCGGAGCCGGCCTCGGGCCGTCGCCGGCCGCGGCGCAGAGCGAGCCGCCGATCCGCAGCGCGGAGGATGCGTTCTGCCGCAGCGAGGCGCGGGCGCAGGTCTTCTCCGCCCCGGACCCGCTCAATCTGGGCCTGCGCGAGATCGGCCGCCGCATCTGGGCGAGCTGCATGGAGCGGACGCAGCGCAAGGGCAAGGCGCCGAAGAAGCCGCGCAAGCGCCGCCACCGCTGAGCGCCGGGCTCTCGCGCGCGAGCGGGACCGTCCCCACATCCCTGGCCGAGACAGGCAGGAGGCGACGGATGGGCTTTCTCGACGGACTGCTCGGGCATGGCAGCGACCTCTCCGCGGACGAGGTCGACCGGCAGCTCGCCGGGGTGCTGGCGCCGGGCGAGAGCGTGCGCGTCGCCTTCAAGGTAATCCGCGACCTGATGGTCTTCACCGACCGGCGCCTGATCCTGATCGATCGCCAGGGCATGACCGGCCGCAAGGTCGAGTACCTGACCGTGCCCTACCGGGCGATCACCTCGTTCTCGGTCGAGACCGCGGGCAGCTTCGACATGGATTCGGAGCTCAAGATCTGGATCTCGGGCCGGCCCGAGCCGATCCAGCGCACCCTCCGGCGCGGCGCCGACATCTTGGGAATTCAGCAGGCCATCGCCGGCTCGCTGAAATAGGGTTTTGGCCATGGCGCCGCAGGACAGGGCCGAGCCCGCCGTCACGGTCCGGCGGCTCGGACCCGGCGACATCCCGGCGATGCGGGCGCTCAACGCCCTGTTCGGGCGCGCCTTCGCCGAGCCCGAGACCTACGGCGCGGCCCCGCCCGGCGACGCCTATCTCGCCGACCTGCTGGCCAAGGCGCATGTCGCGGTGCTGGTGGCGGAGACGGGCGGCGAAGGCGGCGAAGACGGCGGCACCGTGCTCGGCGGGCTCGTCGCCTACGAACTCGACAAGGTCGAGCGCGCCCGGCGCGAGATCTACCTCTACGACCTCGCCGTCGAGGCCGGGCACCGCCGCCGCGGCATCGCTACGGCGCTGATCCGGCACCTGCAGGCGCATGCCGCGCAGCGGGGCGCCTGGGTGATCTTCGTTCAGGGCGATCCCGGCGACGGTCCGGCGCTGGCGCTCTACGACCGCCTCGGCAGCCGCGAAGCCGTGCTGCATTTCGACCTGCCGGTCGACATACCCACCCTTGCCATCGCGGGCGAATCCCTCTAAAGGCGCGGCCTTCGCGTTCGCTCCGGCCGGGGGCTGAACGGACGGTGCCGTCCGCGGCACAGGGTTCCTCAAAAAACCCGTCGTCCGGTGTCTCCGCCTTCGATCAACCGCTCGGGCCATCATCACGGCTCGAAGGGCTTGGCGCCGAGAGAATGCGAGAGAACCGGCCCGACGAACCCGCGCTCCGCGGGCGGGCTTCCTTATGGCAAGGAAAGGCCCAAAAATGCCTCTCTACGAGCACGTCTTCCTGGCGCGCCAGGACGTGACGTCGCAGCAGGTCGAGACCATGGTCGAGACCTACAAGGGCGTCATCGAGGCGGGCGGCGGCACGATCGAGAAGATCGAGTCCTGGGGCGTCAAGTCCCTCGCCTACCGCATCAAGAAGAACCGCAAGGCGCATTTCACGCTCCTCAACATCTCCGCCCCCCCGGCCGCCCTGGCCGAGATGGAGCGCCAGATGCAGATCTCCGAGGACGTGCTGCGCTTCATGACCATCCGCGTCGAGCAGCTGGAGGCCGAGCCTTCCGCGATGATGCAGAAGCGCGACCGCGACGACCGCAAGGATCGCGACCGCGGCGACCGTCCGCGCCGCCGCGACGACGATTTCGGTGGTGACCGCGGCGACCGCGGCGACCGTCCCGAGCGCAACTTCGGCGGGGAGAACTGATCATGGCCTTCGGTGCTGGTGGCGGCGGTGGTGGCCGTCGTCCGTTCTTCCGTCGTCGCAAGAGCTGCCCGTTCTCGGGCGAGAACGCTCCCAAGATCGACTACAAGGACGTGAAGCTGCTCTCCCGCTACGTCTCGGAGCGCGGCAAGATCGTTCCCTCCCGCATCACCGCGGTCTCGGCCAAGAAGCAGCGCGAACTCGCCCAGGCGATCAAGCGCTCCCGCTTCCTCGGCCTGCTGCCCTACGTCATCAAGTAGGACCTTCGGCCGGCCCGCGCGCGGGCCGGCCATCATCGCCAGGGCGGTTCTCTCGGAAAAAAGGAGCCGCCCGATCGTTGGGGCGTCGTCTTCGGCCCCTAACCCTGCCCTTCTCCGGGGACAGCGGGACAGCGGACTTCATGACCAAGGACATTCCTGTCGGCGCCGGTGCCGGCCTCGTGGCGGCGCTCCTGTTCGGGCTGCTGCTCAAGGCGACGGCGCTCTCGATCCTGCTCTACCTGCTCGCCCCGCTGCCGATCCTGATCGTCGGCCTGGGCTGGAGCCACCGCGCGGCGCTCGCCGCCGTCGTCTCGGGCGCCCTGGCGCTCGCCCTCTTCGTCTCGCCCTCCCTCGGCCTCGCCTTCGCGGCCTATCTCGCCATCCCCGCGTGGTGGCTCGCCTATCTCGCCCTGCTCGGGCGGCCCAAGGCGGACGGCAAGGCGGGCGACAAGGCGGCCGGCGCGGCGGACGGAACGATCGAGTGGTATCCCACGGGGCGCCTGCTCGCCTGGGTCGCGGGCACCGCGGCGCTCGCCTTCATCGCCATCGCCGTCATCGCCTCGCCCGACTACGACACCTTCCGCGCGCAGCTCACCGCGATGAGCCGCCGGGTCGTGCAGGTCCAGGTCCAGCGCGGCCGGATCCCCGCCCCGCCGCAGAGCGGCACCGCGAACGAGACCCCGGCCGGCAGCGCCGAGAAACCCGCCGTCCCGCCGCCGCAGGGCGATGCGCCGGCCAGGGACCAGTCCGCCCAGGCGGAGACGAAGCCGGAAACGAAGGCGGATCCGAAGAGCGACGACCTCGCCGGCGAGGTGGCCGACGCCCTGGCGACCGTCGCGCCCGCGATCGCCGCCCAGGGTCTGACGATCCTGTTCACCTTCTATCTCTGGGCCGCCGCCCGCATCGTGCAGGTCTCGGGGCGCCTGCTCCGGCCCTGGCCCGACCTGCCCTCGACCATGATGCCGCGCACCGCCCTGCTCGTCTTCGCCGCGGCGCTCACGCTGGCGATGGTGCCCGGCTATCCGGGGGCGCTCGGCATCGCCCTGATCGGCGCCTTCAGCGCGGCCTTCGCGCTCCAGGGACTCGCCGCCTTCCACGACCGCAGCCGCGGCCGGCCGGGGCGCTTCGCCCTGCTCGCCGGCCTCTACGTGCTGCTGTTCCTCACCCAGGGCGTGGCCATGCTCGCCCTGATCCTGTTCGGCATCGCCGACACCGCCCTCGACCGGCGCCGCCCGCAGACCCGCGGCGGCGCCTGATCGAACCCGCTTCCAAGAGAATCCGAAGGAGAAGTCAGATGGAAGTCATCCTGCTCGAACGCGTCGCCAAGCTCGGCCAGATGGGCGAGACCGTGAACGTGCGCCCCGGCTACGCCCGCAACTTCCTGCTCGCCCGCGGCAAGGCCCTGCGCGCGACGGAAGCCAACAAGAAGCACTTCGAGGCCCAGCGCGCCCAACTCGAGGCCCGCAACCTCGAGCGCCGCAGCGAGGCCCAGACGGTGGCCGAGAAGCTCGACGGCCAGAGCTTCGTGCTGATCCGCCAGTCCGGCGAGACCGGCGTGCTCTACGGCTCGGTCTCGACCCGCGACCTCGCCGAGGTCGTCACCAAGGACGGCTTCACGGTCGAGCGCGGCCAGTTCGTGCTCAACCAGCCGATCAAGACGCTGGGCCTGCACACCGTGCCGGTCCACCTCCACCCGGAGGTCGAGGTCAACATCACCGTCAACGTCGCCCGCTCGCCGGAAGAGGCCGAGCGTCAGGCCCGCGGCGAGTCGGTCACCGAGCGCGAGCAGTTCAACCTCGACGACCTCGGCCTCGAAGTCGGCCAGGCGCTGGCCGATGCCGGCGAGGGCGCCGACGACCGCGGCTAAGTCCGGGATCGCGAAGGGATCATCCCTTCGCCGGGGTGCCGGGGCAGAGCCCCGGCATTCTTCCAGGGCTCCGCCCTGGACCCGCGAAAGGACTCGTCCTTTCGAAACCCGTGACTTCGCGGTGGAGAACGGGGATGCGCCGGCCTTCGGCGTTGACTTGTTCTCAATCCGTTCCAGCATGACGCCCGCGATTCCCGATGCCGGGAGCCGCGGGCGTCTCGCGTTCCGGGGTCCGTGGCGCGGGCGTTGCAGCCGCCTCCGGTGGGGTCGGCTAAGGAAGGCTTCACCATCCCGAGGCAAGGTCCGGCGGGCATGAGACGGGGCGGCCGATGCGGGCCGCCCGCGAAACGGAGCGACGGACAAGCGCCATGGCCCTGCCCAACGCCCTCACGGCCAATCTCGAGACGGTGCAGCCGGAATACCGGGTGCCGCCGCACAACATCGACGCGGAGCAGGCCCTGCTCGGCGCGATCATGGTCAACAACGACGCCTATTACCGCGTCTCGGACTTCCTGCTGCCCGAGCACTTCATGGAGGCGGTCCACCGCCAGATTTTTGAAGTCGCGGTCTCGTTGATCAAGGCCGGCAAGCTCGCCACGCCGATCACGCTCAAGACCTATCTCGGCGACGCCGACCTCGGCGGCGTCACGCCGATGCAGTACCTCGCCCGCCTCGCCGCCGAGGCGACCACCGTCATCAATGCCGGCGAGTACGGCCGCACCATCTACGATCTGGCGATCCGCCGCCGCCTCATCACCATCGGCGAGGATCTGGTCAACGGAGCCTACGAGGCGCCGGTGGAGGCCGCGCCCCGCGACCAGATCGAGGCGACCGAGCGCCGGCTCTACGAGCTCGCCGAATCCGGCAAGTACGACGGCGGCTTCCAGAAGTTCTCCGACGCGCTGACCGCGGCCATCGACATGGCGGCGAAAGCCTACCAGCGCGACGGCAAGCTGTCGGGCATCGCCACGGGGCTGACCGACCTCGACGCCAAGATGGGCGGGCTGCAGCCCTCCGACCTGATCATCCTCGCGGGGCGCCCGGCCATGGGCAAGACCTCGCTCGTGACCAACATCGCCTTCAACATCGCCAAGGCCTATCGCGGCGAGAAGCAGGCCGACGGCACCATGCTGACGGTCAACGGCGGCATCGTCGGCTTCTTCTCGCTCGAAATGTCGGCCGAGCAGTTGGCGACCCGCATCATCGCCGAGCAGTCCGGCGTGCCCTCCTACAAGATCCGCCGCGGCGACATCCGCCCGGAGGATTTTTACAAGATCACCGATGCGGCCCGGGACATGCAGACGATCCCGTTCTACATCGACCAGACCGGCGGCATCTCCATCGCCCAGCTCGCCGCCCGCGCCCGGCGCCTCAAGCGCCAGAAGGGCCTCGACCTCCTCATCGTCGACTACCTCCAGCTGCTGTCGGGATCGGGCAAGCGCTCCGACAACCGCGTGCAGGAGATGACCGAGATCACCACCGGCATGAAGGCGCTGGCCAAGGAGCTGGCGGTGCCGATCATCGGCCTGTCGCAGCTCTCGCGTCAGGTCGAGAACCGCGACGACAAGCGGCCGCAGCTCGCGGATCTGCGCGAATCCGGCTCGATCGAGCAGGACGCCGACGTGGTGATGTTCGTGTTCCGCGAGGAGTACTACGTCGGCAACAAGAAGCCGCGCGAGGGCACGGAGGAGTTCTTCGCCTGGGAGGCGGAGATGCAGCGCGTCCACGGCAAGGCCGAGGTCATCCTCGGCAAGCAGCGCCACGGCCCGACCGGCACGGTGGAGCTGCAGTTCGACGCCAACATCACCCGGTTCTCGAACCTCGCGCAGAGCGACCGGATGCCCGAGCAGATGTGACCGGAGCCCCCGCCGAGACGACCCCATGCCGACGCCGACCCTTCTCACCTGCGCCGACCCGCTCGAGCCGCGGAAGGTGGAGCCCGCCTTCCGGGCGGAGGTGGAGGTGGCCCGCGCGGCGGGCTTCGCCCTCGCCCTGCTCGATCACGACGAGCTGGACCGGCGGGTCGATCCCGGTGCCGCCCTGCGCCGGGCGCGCCTCGACGGGGGCGGTCCGGCGGTCTACCGCGGCTGGATGCTGCGCGGCGACGCCTATGCGCGCCTGTTCGAGGCCCTGGCCGAGCGCGGCGTCGACCTGCTGACCACGCCCGCCGCCTACGCCGCCTGCCATCACGCGCCGGGCTCCTACCCGGCGCTCGCGCCCTGGATGCCGCGGACGGCGTGGCTGCCGCTCACCCGGATCGACGACGCGGCGGCGTTGCGCGCCGTCCTCGACCCGTTCGGAGCCGCGCCGGTCATCCTCAAGGACTGGGTCAAGTCGCAGGCTTCCGGCTACTGGGACGAGGCCTGCTTCATCCCCGACGCGTCCGACGCGGCGCATGTCGCCCGGGTGATCGGGCGGTTCCGCGCCTTGCAGGGCGAGAGCCTGGAGGGCGGCCTCGTGTTCAAGGCCTACGTGCCGCTCAGGCCCGTCGGCGGGCCCGCGCACGAGCACCGCGCCTTCGTCGTGCGCGGTGCCGTCGTGGGGTGCTGGCCGCGCGGGGAGGGTCCCTCCCCGTCGCCGCCCCCCGACCTGCTCGCCGCCATCGCCGCGGCGGTGCCGAGCCCCTTCGCCTCGGCCGATCTCGCGCAGGACCGGGACGGGCGCTGGTGGCTGCTGGAGGTCGGCGACGGCGGGGTCTCCGGACTGCCGGACCCGGACGCGGCCGTCCCGCTCTTCGCGGCGCTCGCCGCGGCGTTGGCGGAGCGGGGCGTGTCACGCTGATCGGCCCCCGTGCACGGCTCGACCATCGCCGCCGGCAGCGCCGCAGCACTCCTTGTGGTAAGCTCTGCGCCTACCGTCAGATCGGAGAGGCGACGTGGCTCTCGCACCGAAGGCGCGGCCGCCCGCGCCTCCTACGCTGAACGAGGTTTTCGAGGCCGAGCAGCAGCTCGTCGGCTTGATGCTGACCGATCCAGCGACCCATGGACGGATCGCCGCGATTCTGCGCGACGAGGATTGGACCCAGAACCTTCATCGCGGCGTGTTCGAGGTTGTAGGCCGCTTCGTTGCAGAGGGGCGACCCGTCTCGCCCGTGTCGGTCTTGCCGAAGGTCAGTGACGTGGCGCCAGACGGTGGGCCAGCCAATCGCTATCTCATCGCACTCGTCGCGGGCGCCCCCTCTTCGGCTTTCGCCGAACCTCTTGCGCGTCGGCTCGCCGAGGCCGCCCACGCACGCTCGGGTCCCAATCACCTCGACCGGGACCTCTACGCCTGGGCCTATGAGCAGGCCCTCGCTCTTCGGCGCGGGCAGTTCTCCGCTCTCGACGCACTCAATCTGGCCGAAGAGATCGAGGACTTGGGCGGCGCGATCTACAACCAAATGGAGAGCGCGCTGCGGCTCACGCTGATGCATCTTCTGAAGTGGGATCATCAGCCGGAGAAACGGACACGGAGCTGGCATCTGTCGATCCGCAACGGCCGACTTGATGTCGAAGCACTGCTGGAACGCCATCCGAGCCTGAAGCACAGGCTTCCCGGCGCCATCGCTTGCGCCTATCGCCGCGCCCGCATCGAGGCCGCTGGCGAGACCGACCTCGACGACGACGTGTTTCCCGCCGAGTGCCCCTATACGTTCGAAGACATCATGACCCGGCCGGTGCCCTGGCTGCCGGAGGGCGGGGAGTCCTGATCATCTCCGGAGACAATCCCGTACCCACGGGCCACGGCGCCCGCCTGACGGTCGATCTCGCGGCTCTGGTCGCCAACTGGCGGACCCTCGCGGCCCACGCCCCGAGGGCCGAGTGCGGCGCCGTGGTGAAGGCCGACGCCTATGGCTGCGGATTGTCCGCGGTCGCACCCGCCCTCTGGCGGGCGGGCTGCCGGACGTTCTTCGTGGCCCACCTCTCCGAGGGCATCGCCGCGCGCCGCCTCCTGCCGGAGGCGGCGATCTACGTGCTCAACGGCCTGCCGCCGGACAGCGTCGAGGCATTCCGGGCTCACGGCCTACGGCCCGTCCTCGGCGACCGCAACGAACTCTTCGAATGGGCCGCCGCCGCGGACGGCGCGGTGCCGGCCGCGCCCCATCCGGCCGCGCTTCACGTCGATACCGGCATGAACCGGCTCGGCCTGCCGGTGGCCGAGGCGCTGGCGCTGGCGGGCGATCCGGTGATCGCGCGGGCCGGGATCGACCTCGTGATGAGCCACCTCGTCAGCGCGGAGCAGCCGGACGATCCGCTCAACGCGCGGCAGGCCGCCGATTTTCGGCGCGTTCGGGCCGCCTTCCCCGGCCTGCGCGCCTCGCTCGCCAACTCCTCGGGCACCTGCCTCGCGGATGCCGCGCGCCACGACCTGCTGCGGCCGGGCTATGCCCTGTTCGGCGGCAACCCGGAGCCGGGCCGACCCAACCCGATGCGGCCGGTGGTGCGGCTAGAGGCCACCATCCTGCAGGTCCGTACCGTCGCGGCCGGCGAGAGCTGCGGCTACAACGCCCGCTGGCAGGCCCCCGCCCCGCGGCGGCTCGCCACGCTCTCGCTCGGCTACGCCGACGGCTATCCCCGCTCGGCGAGCAATTCCGGCCACGCGCTGGTCGGCGGCGTGCCCTGCCCGATCGTCGGCCTGATCTCGATGGACCTCATCATCCTCGACGTCACCGAAGCGCCCGACGCCCGCCGCGGCGGCACCGCCACGCTGATCGGCGACAGCCTCGATATCGACAGCGTGGGCCGCGCCGCGGGCACGATCGGCTACGAGATCCTGACGGGGCTGGGTTCCCGTTATGTTCGCACTTATGTAGAGTAATCCTTCGAACGGGTGCCCCCCATCCACGTCCTCGTCCTGATGTGCCGGAGCGAAGCGCAGGCCTCGAAGCATCCTCCAGATCCCGCGCGGTGACTGGACGATCCTTCGAGGCCGCTGTCGCGGCACCTCAGGATGAGGGTGCGGGTTGGACGTCCCGAAAACGCTCGGCCCGAAGACATCCTGCCCCATGGCCAAGATCCAACAGACATTCGTCTGCCAGTCCTGCGGGGCGGTCTACAACCGCTGGCGCGGGCGCTGCGAGGCCTGCAACGGATGGAACACGATCCAGGAGGAGGTGCCCAGCGCGGGTCCGCAATCCGGCCCGGCGGCGACGCGTCCGTCGCGGGCGCGGGGCCGCGTCTTCGCCCTCGAAGGCCTGACCGGCGAGGCCAAGGAGGCGCCGCGCACGGCCTCCGGCATCGACGAGCTCGACCGCGTCACCGGCGGCGGCTTCGTCCGCGGCTCGGTGATCCTGCTCGGCGGCGATCCCGGCATCGGCAAGTCGACCCTGCTGATGCAGGCCTCCGCCGCCATGGCCAAACGCGGCGAGCGCGTCGCCTACATCTCCGGCGAGGAGGCGGTGGGGCAGGTGCGCCTGCGCGCCGAGCGCCTGGGGCTCGCGGGGCACCCGGTGGAACTCGCCGCGCAGACCAACGTCGAGGACATCGTCGAGACGCTCTCGCAGGGCCATCCGCCGGCGCTCACCATCATCGACTCGATCCAGACCATGTGGACCGAGACGGTGGAATCGGCGCCGGGCACCGTCACCCAGGTGCGAAGCTCGGCTCAAAGTTTGATCCGCTTCGCCAAGACCACGGGCACGGCCGTTATCCTCGTCGGCCACGTCACCAAGGACGGGCAGATCGCGGGCCCCCGCGTCGTCGAGCACATGGTCGATGCCGTCGCCTCGTTCGAGGGCGACCAGGGCCATCACTTCCGCATCCTGCGCGCCGTAAAGAACCGCTTCGGGCCGACCGACGAGATCGGCGTGTTCGAGATGACCGATGCGGGCCTCGCCGAGGTGCCGAACCCCTCCGCGCTGTTCCTCGCCGGCCGCGACCACGCCGCGCCGGGCACGGCGGTCTTCGCCGGGATGGAGGGCACGCGGCCGCTGCTGGTCGAGATCCAGGCGCTCGTCGCCCCCTCCTCGCTCGGCATGCCGCGCCGGGCGGTGGTCGGCTGGGACCCCAACCGCCTGTCGATGGTGCTCGCCGTGCTGGAGGCCCATGGCGGCATCCGGCTCGGGGGCCACGACGTCTATCTCAACGTCGCGGGGGGCCTGCGCATCTCCGAGCCCGCCGCCGACCTCGCGGTCGCCGCCGCGCTGGTCTCCTCGCTCTCGGGGGCGGCGCTTCCCTCCGACTCGGTCTATTTCGGCGAACTCGGCCTGTCGGGGGCGGTGCGGCCGGTCTCGCAGGCGCCCGCCCGCCTGAAGGAGGCGCTCAAGCTCGGCTTCGGCAAGGCGATCACCCCGCAGGGGCGCGGCGAGACCGGCGAGCGGGCCCTGCCGACCGAGGCCCTGCGCCACATCGCCGACCTCGTCGCCGGCATCGCCTCGGGGGCGCCGCGGCGGGGCGGGCGGCAAAGGGCCGTCAGCTACGACGAGGACGTCTGACGGTCCGTCGAGCCGGCCCCTCGGTCGCTCGGTTTCGGATCACCTCTCCGAGAGCGCGGCAGAGTCGACAACCGGCATCGAGGCCAATGGCGCCGGCATGGCCAGCAGACAGATCGCATTCCACCTGCCGCTGCTGAGTCGGCGAAATTCATGCCGGAATTCCGACCCGATACCATCGTAGATGAATACAGCCGAATACGATCAATCTTCGGCAGCAATACCGTGGCAATTGCATTTCTCACACAGCGAAAATATCATTCCCGAAGCTGGAGGCCGGAACCTGTTTCGAATCAGGGGGAATGCATATGGCGTATGATCAGGCCAAGCATGATCGAAGCACATCTGTTTCACTTCCATCCGCCAGAGAAATTCTTCCGTATCTGATCGAAACATTCAATCCCGATAGCTTCGTCGATGTCGGAGCCGGCTACTGCAACTGGGCGCACACGGCATCCGAACTCGGCGTACAGGACGTTGCCGCGGTCGACGGACCCTGGACCGATCTGAGCAGGATCAAGATCCCGCGCGACCGTTTCCACGTGCACGAATTGGATCGGCCCCTCGATCTGGGGCGCCGGTTCGACATGGCGCTGTCGCTCGAAGTGGGCGAACACATCCGAACCGATGCGTCCCGGACCTTCGTCCAGTCGCTCTGCCGCGCCAGCGATCTGGTCATCTTCGGCGCGGCAACACCGCTCCAGGGCGGGTTCATGCACATCAACGAGCAATGGCAGAGCTACTGGCAGACGATCTTCGCCGATGAGGGCTACATCCTCTTCGATCTCATCAGGCCGAAGTTCTGGAACAACGATCACGTGATCTACTATTACCGGCAGAACGCCTTCGTCTATGTGAAACAAGACCGATCCGATCTGATCGGGATCTGCCGCGCGGAGATTGCCGCGGCGCCGTCCAATCCCCTGATCGACGCGATCCACCCCGCGAAGTACCTCGAGATGGCGGGATACGACGTGGTCCTCATGAAGCATCTGGTGCGCAAGCTGCCCGGCCACGTCCTGCGCACCGCCGGCCGCAAGCTGGGATTGTCGCGGTGAACCCGCGCGTCGGCTGACCGGGCCCCGCGTCGTTCCGGCGATGGATCGAATATGACGGCCGGCGCCGGCCCATGGCGGGGCGTCCGGAGCGTTCTCCGCCGAAGTGGAACCCGGTTCGGCGCAAGAAGGTGCGTCAAGACGGGAACTGAGAGCCGTGTCCGATGGCAACGTGATCGGGAACGGCTCCGAGCGGGCGTGTCGATGACCCGATCAGCTCCGATCGACGCAGGTCCGCCGCCCCGAAGGTGACGGCCGAGGTTCGGCGGGGTATATGGTTAAAGACCAGAGCGGATGCGCGGCCCGGGGGAGCCGTCGTCGTCCGGGCAAGGCTGCCCCGTCCCGCCCCAGCGAACCATATCCTGCGATGCCGTTTTCCGTCCTCGACCTCGTGGTGCTCGGCATCGTGCTCGTCTCGGCGCTGCTCGCCGCCGTGCGCGGCGTGACCCGCGAGGTGCTCGCGATCATCGCCTGGGTGGCCGCCGCCGCGGTGGCGTGGTCGCTCCACCCGCTGCTCCTGCCCACCGTCAAGCAGCACATCTCCAGCGACACGGTGGCGCTCGTCGCCTCCATCGCCGCGATCTTCCTCGCCACCCTGATCGTGGTCTCGCTGGTGACGGTGAAGATCTCCGACCTCGTGCTCGATTCGCGCATCGGCGCCGTCGACCGCTCGCTCGGCTTCCTGTTCGGGGCGGGCCGCGGCTTCCTGATCTGCGTGATCGGCTGGGTGTTCCTGGCCTGGCTCGTCCAGGGCAAGGTTCCGGACTGGGCGGCGCAGGCCAAGAGCCGGTCGCTGCTCGAGAGTTCGGGCGAGGCGCTGGTGGCGCAACTGCCCGACAACCCGGAGGGCTTCCTCAAGCAGTTCCGCAAGCCGAAGGGCGACGGGCCGGCCGAGGAGCCGCCGCCGGAGACCGACCTCCCGGCCCAGCGCCGCAGCGAGGCCGGCCCCGAGCCGAAGCGCTAGAGCATCGTCCCGAAAGGCGGCCGCCGGCTTTCGGAAAAACACGATGCGAGATCAAAGACCTGGAGCATCGTCCCGGATCCGACATCCAGGACGATGCTCTGAGGCGAAGGGCCGATCCCCGAATCTCCGGCCTGCGCGAGCGATGCGCGCGGAGGGCGAAGGATATGCTGGAATCGGTCTTGGTTGCGACGCGATCCGCGCCTAGGTAACGGTTTCACGACGGTCCCGGCGTCACCCCTCGCGGCAGAGATCGCGGGCGGCGGCGCCTTCGGCCGTTTCCCGCCGTGCCGGATGCGAGGCCCGCGAGACCCGCGCGCCCCCAGGATTCGAGATCGACATGTCAGCTGTCAGCGCGAGCGCCGACGTCCGGGATCCGGACATCGACGGGGACACGCTTCGCGAGGAATGCGGCGTCTTCGGCATCTACGGGCACGACGACGCCTCGGCCATCGTGGCGCTCGGGCTGCACGCCCTGCAGCATCGCGGCCAGGAGGCGGCGGGCATCGTCTCCTACGACGACGGCGTGTTCCACTCCGAGCGCCGCCAGGGTCTCGTGGGCGATTCCTTCTCCGACCGCGCCACGATCGAGCGGCTCGCCGGGCGCTCGGCCATCGGCCACGTGCGCTACTCGACCACCGGCGGCACCATCCTGCGCAACGTGCAGCCGCTGTTCGCCGAACTCGCCGGCGGCGGGCTGGCGGTCGCGCATAACGGCAACCTCACCAACGCGCTCTCGATCCGCCGCGACCTCGTGCGCGACGGCGCCATCACCCAATCGACCTCGGACACCGAGGTGATCCTCCACCTGGTCGCCCGCTCGCGCAAACCCCGCATCGTCGAGCGCTTCATCGACGCGCTGCAGCAGATCGAGGGCGCCTACGCCATCGTCGCGCTGACCAACAAGAAGCTCATCGGCGCCCGCGATCCCCTCGGCATCCGCCCGCTGGTGCTCGGCGAGCTCGACGGGCGCTACATCCTCGCCTCCGAGACCTGCGCGCTCGACATCATCGGCGCCCGCTTCGTCCGCGACGTCGAGAACGGCGAGGTGGTCGTGATCTCGGAAGAGGGGGTCGAGTCGATCCGCTTCGCCGACGCGCGGCCGATGCGCCCCTGCATCTTCGAGTACATCTACTTCGCCCGCCCCGATTCGGTGGTGAACGGCAAGAGCGTCTACGCCGTGCGGAAAAGCATCGGCGAGGAGCTCGCCCGCGAGGCCCTGCCCGAGGCCGACGTGGTGATCCCGGTGCCGGATTCCGGCGTGCCCGCGGCCCTCGGCTTCGCGCAGGCGGCCGGCCTGCCCTTCGAGATGGGCATCATCCGCAACCACTATGTCGGGCGCACCTTCATCCAGCCGACCCAGACCGTGCGCGAACTTGGGGTGCGGATGAAGCACTCGGCCAACCGCGCCGCGGTCGAGGGCAAGCGCATCGTGCTCGTGGACGACAGCCTCGTGCGCGGTACCACCTCCGTGAAGATCGTGCGGATGATGCGCGATGCCGGCGCCCGCGAGGTGCATTTCCGCATCGCCTCGCCGCCGATCACCTATCCCGATTTCTACGGCATCGACACGCCCGAGCGCGAGAAGCTCTTGGCCGCCACCCACGACCTCGAAGGGATGCGGAAATATATCGGCGCGGATTCGCTGGCCTTCCTGTCGATCCCCGGTCTGTACCGGGCGATGGGGGAGGAGGAGCGCAACGCGGCCTGCCCGCAATACACCGACCATTGCTTCACCGGCGACTACCCGACCGGCCTGACCGACCTGGCGATCGCCGGGCCGAAGCGCTTCGCGATGCTGGCCGAGGCGGACTGAGCGCATGGCCGACAGGATCCTCGACGGCCGCGTCGCCGTCGTCACCGGCGCCTCCCGCGGCATCGGCCGGGCCGCGGCGCTGGCGCTGGGGCAAGCCGGCGCCCACGTGGTCGCCGTCGCCCGGACCCAGGGCGGCCTGGAAGAGCTCGACGACGCGATCCGGCGGGTCGGCGGCAACGCGACGCTGGTGCCCCTCGACCTCACCGATTTCGATGCCATCGACCGCCTCGGCGCGGCGCTCGACGCGCGCTGGGGCCGGCTCGACATCGTCGTCGGCAATGCGGGCATCCTCGGCAACCTGATGCCGGTCAGCCACGTCACGCCGAAGGTCTGGGACCAGGTGATGGCGATCAACGTCACCGCCAACTGGCGCCTGATCCGGTCGTTCGACCCGCTGCTGCAGCGCTCGGATGCGGGCCGGGCGATCTTCGTCTCCTCCGGCGCCGCCGCGAAGTGCCGGGCCTATTGGGGGCCCTATTCCGTCTCGAAGGCGGCGCTGGAGGCGATGGTGCGCACCTACGCCGCCGAGAACGCGAGCACGCGGGTGCGCGCCATGCTGCTCAACCCCGGCCCGCTGCGCACCCGCATGCGCGCGGCGGCGATGCCGGGCGAGGATCCGGCGACGCTCCGGACCCCGGAGGATCTGAGCCCGCATTTCGTGCGCCTCGCCTCGCCCGAATGGAACGAGACGGGCAAACTCTACGATTTCCCGAGCGACCGGGTTCTCGCGTTCTCCGCACCCCAGTAAGGGGGTCCGGGGCCAAGGCCCCGGCGGGTGACGGGCGGAGCCCGTCTTCTTGGGCTTGTAGGGTTCTTCCATGATCGACGTCCGCTGCATCTGCGCCATCGGCCAGCGGGGCCAGCTCGGCCTCAACGGGCATCTCCCCTGGGAGGGCAACACCGATCCGCTCTTCGTCGAGGACGTGACGCGCTTCTTCGCGCTCACCATGGGCCACGTGCTGATCGCCGGGCCGAAGACCGTGGCCTCGGTGCCGGAATTCGCGTTCAAGGACCGCACCATCGACGTAATCCGCTCGCACGAGGATCCGGAAGAGGTGCTGAAGCGCTATCCCGGCCGGCGCATCTTCGTCGGCGGCGGCATCGCGGTGTGGAACGTCTACGCGAAGTACATCCAGCACTGGGACATCACCCGCCTGCCCTACGACGGCGAGGCCGACCGCTGGTTCGACCCCGCCTGGCTCGTCGGCGGGGCGCTGCGGGCGGGCTGACGCCCCTGCTGTCACGCGAGGGCGCCCCGCCACCAGGGTCGTGACCATGGTCTTTCGCAAGCGCCGGACGATCGAGCCGCCGCCCGTCGTCATCGGCAGCCTCGATGGCTTCGCGAACGGACGCCTGCACGGCTGGATCTGCGACTTCCTGCATCAGGGCGAGAGCGCCTATGTCGAGGTGCATTGGCGCGGGACCATGCTGATGCGCCTGCGGGCGAACCTCGCCCGGCACGACGTCAACGCGATCGGCGTCGCCGGCGACCACGGCTATTGCTTCCGGCTCCCAGCCCTGCCGCCTCTCGGCCGCGGCGACCTGACCCTGGTGGCCGAGATCAGGGGGACGTTCCATCCCATCGCCCTCAGCGCCTTGGAAGACCAGATCCTCGCCTTCTTCTCTCCCAGCCCCGAGGTCGCCTCCCTCGACCGCTGCCGGCAGCTGTGGGGCGCGAACCAGACGCGTGAGACCGTCTCATCGAAGACGTACCACGACGTGATCTACCTCCCGTTCACCGCGGGAAAGCTGCTCGACCACGATCCCCGCTGGGGCCTCTACACCGCCGACGGGCATCTCATCCCGGAAGCGGCGTTTCGGCGGGGCGTCGACCTTACCCTTGTCGGCCAGAGCGAGCGGATCGCCATCGACGGCGAGGCCCTCGACACCGCCCCCTTCGACACGATGGTCTACGGCGGGCCTCTGCTGGCGCATTACGGCCACTTCCTGCTCACGACCCTGGCCCGCTGCTGGGCCATCGACGGCTCGGCCCCGGTGCTGTTTCACTCCGTGCCCGCGGTTCAGGACCACGGGGCCCGCTACATCCTCGAACTTCTGCGCTGCGCCGGGCTGGAGAACCGCAGCTTCTCCTTCGATCGGCCGACCCGCATCAGGCGGGTCGTCGTTCCCGAACCGTCCTTCTACGAGCAGCACAGCGTCTGGACGCATCACGCGACCGCCCTGTCGGCGATCGGGCGCAACGTCGCGCCGGTCGCGACCTCGGTGCCGAAGAAGGTCTATCTCTCGAAATCCCGCCTGCATTCCGGCGTGACCGGGTTGGACAGCGAGGCCTTCATCGACCTCAGGATGAGGCAGGCCGGCTTCGCCGTCGTCCACCCGGAAAGCCTCGGCCTCGCCGAGCAGGTCAACCTCTTCCGCAGGGCCGAACTCATCGTGGGGACGGCCGGATCGGCGTTCCACACCCTCGCGCTGGTGCCGCATACCTCCGCGAGACGGGTCGTTCTGACGCTGAACGAATTCCTGAACAGCAATTTCCTGCTGCTCGACCGCGTCAGCGGCGGACAAGCGGAGTATTTCTCGCTCAAGGACGACCTGATCCTGGCCGAGTCCGAGAACTTCTCCACGATGTACGCCATCAGGAACGCCAACCATCTGGCCGACAGGATCATCGCCGTCGCCTCGTGACGCCCTCCCCCGTCGCCCCCCGCGCGGACAACGCGCCCTCGTCGGCCCCTCCCCATCCCCGCTGCCGCATGGCGGTTCCAGCCGGCATTCGCTAAGGAGGCTCGGCCGAAGCCGCGGACGGCTGCGGGCGAGCGCAGGGTGTGATCGGATGAGCGGAACGGACGCGGGAGCCGGCGACACGGAAGCCACCGCCGATTTCGGCTACGAGCGCGTGCGCCTCTCCGAGAAGCAGGCCCGCGTCGACGACGTGTTCCGCTCGGTCGCGCGCCGCTACGACCTGATGAACGACCTGATGTCGGGCGGGCTGCACCGGGCCTGGAAGTCGCACCTGATCTCGATGCTGCGCCCGTCGCGCACGCGGCCCCACCGCCATCTCGACGTCGCCGGCGGCACCGGCGACATCGCCTTCCGCACCCTGGAGGCGGGCGGGCCCGAGACCCACGTCACCGTGCTCGACATCAACGAGGCGATGCTGCGGGTCGGCGCCGAGCGGGCGGGCCATCGCTACGACGGCCGCATCGACTTCGTGACCGGCAATGCCGAGACGCTGCCGCTGCCGGCGAACCATTTCGACAGCTACACCATCGCCTTCGGCATCCGGAACGTGCCGCGCATCGACGTGGCGCTCCGGGAAGCGCACCGGGTGCTCAAGCCCGGCGGGCGCTTCCTGTGTCTGGAATTCTCGCGGGTCGACCTGCCGGTTCTCGAAAAGATCTACGACGCCTACTCCTTCCACGTGATCCCGCGCATCGGCGAGCGGGTGGCGGGCGACCGCGAGTCCTACCAGTACCTCGTCGAGTCGATCCGCAAGTTCCCCTCCCCCGAGGCCTTCGCCCGGATGATCGAGGCGGCGGGCTTTGCGCATGTCAGCCACCGCCGGCTCTCGGGCGGCATCGTCGCGATCCATTCCGGCTGGAAGATTTCTTGACTTTTTCTCAGCCTCAGACGCCGCCGGTGCCCTCGCTCTTCGAGCGACTGCCGCAGAGGTGGCGATAATGCTCGGCGCGGTCTTCCACCTCGCCCGCGGCGCCCATGTCGGCTTCGTGCTCGCCCGCGAGGGCGGGCTCGCCCTGATCGACGCGGCGCAATTGCCGCCGCACCTGCGGCTCGCGCTGAAAGTCGGCCGCCTCCTGGAGCGGCGCGGCATCGCCGCGGCGCCGGGTGCCAGCCCGCTGGAGCGGGCGCTGACCCGGCTCGGCCCCTCCTACGTCAAGTTCGGCCAGTTCCTGGCGACCCGCCCCGACATCGTCGGCATGGCCGCCGCCCGCGACCTCGAGCGGCTCCAGGACCGGGTGCCGCCCTTCCCCCAGGGCGTGGCGATGCGGGTCGTCGAGGCGGAACTCGGCAAGCCGGTCTCGGTCCTGTTCACCGCCTTCAGCGAGCCGGTGGCGGCGGCCTCGATCGCCCAGGTCCACAAGGCGACCGTGCTCGACGCCGACGGCACCCAGCGCACGCTGGCCGTGAAGGTGATGCGGCCCGGCGTGCGCGAGCGCTTCGCCAAGGACCTGCAGGCGATGCGGTTCATGGCGCGCGTCGTCAACGCGCTGCTGCCGGATGCCGAGCGCCTGCGCCCGCGCGAGGTCGTCGAGATCCTGGCCCGCTCCGTCACCATGGAGATGGATTTCCGGCTCGAAGCGGCGGCGATGTCGGAACTCGCCCAGAACACCAAGGGCGACGAGGACTTTCGCACGCCGCGGCCGGAATGGGCGCTCACCGCCCGCGACGTGCTGACCTCCGAGTGGATCGACGGCGTGCGCCTCAACGACCGCGCCGGCATCGTCGCGGCGGGCCACGACCCCAGGGCGCTCGGCCGGGTGGTGATCCAGTCCTTCCTGCGCCAGGCGATCCGCGACGGCTTCTTCCACGCGGACATGCATCCCGGAAACCTGTTCGTGGACGCGCAGAGCCGGCTGGTGGCGGTCGATTTCGGCATCATGGGCCGGCTGGGCCATGCCGAGCGGCGCTTCCTCGCCGAGATCCTTCTCGGCTTCATCACCCGCGACTACCGCCGGGTGGCGCAGGTGCATTTCGAGGCCGGCTACGTGCCGCGCCACCACTCGGTGGACGACTTCGCGCAGGCGATCCGGGCGATCGGCGAGCCGATCCACCAGCGCCGGGCCGACGAGATCTCCATGGCCAAGGTGCTGACCCTCCTGTTCGACGTGACCGCCCTGTTCGACATGAGCACCCGCACCGAACTGGTGATGCTGCAGAAGACCATGGTGGTGGTGGAGGGCGTCGCCCGCTCGCTCGATCCGCAGCTCGACATGTGGACCGGCGCCGAGCCGGTGGTGCGCGCGTGGATCACCCGCCATCTCGGCCCCGTCGGCCGGCTGGAGGGCGCGGGCCGCGCGGCGCTGACCCTGTCCGAGGTCGTCTCCGACATCCCCGACATCGCCCAGCGCATCCGCCGCATCATGATCCGCCTCGACGAGGAGGGCTCGCGCGACACCAAGGCGATCGAGCGGCTGGTCAAGCTGGAGCGGCGCCACGCGATCCTGACCACCCTGGCCCTATGGGGGATCGCGGTGGGGGCGCTGGTGCTGGCGTTCCGGTGAGGATCTTCTCAACCGCCGGATTTCCCCTACACTCCCCTCCCATGACCGACCTTCTCGACAAGGCGATCACCGCCGCCCGCAAGCTGCCGCCCGAGGTGCAGGACGCGATCGCACGCATGGTGCTGAGCTACGCGAGCGAGGAGCAGGCCGTCTACCGCTTCACCCCGGAGGAGGAGGCGGAGTTGGACGAGTCGGAGGCGGCCGCGGCGCGCGGCGATTTCGCGACCGACGAGGACGTGCGCGCCATCTGGGCCAAGCACGGTCTGTGAGACGTTTGGCCGGTGAGACTGCGCCTTTCCCGACCGGCCGCCCGTCAGCTCGACAAGGTACTGACCTATATCGCCGCGCATAATCCGCAGGGCGCACGGCATGTTCAGGAACGGTTGCAGGCGGTGATGGACCTTCTGCTGCTGCATCCTTTCGCGGGGCACATCACGGCACGACGCGGGATCCGACGCATCCTCGCCAACCCCTATCCCTATGCGGTGACCTACAGCGTCGGTCAAAACGAAGTCATCGTCCTCGGCATACGCCATACCGCACGGCGCCCTCTGTCCTAAGTCGCCGTTCGCCCAGCGTCCTCCCCTTGACGCGCGCCTCGCGATTCCCCGTTCTGCGCCCATGTCGTCTCCGTCCGCAAAATCCCTCGCCGGCCGCCGCGTCCTGCTGATCGTCGGCGGCGGGATTGCCGCCTACAAGGCGCTCGACCTGATCCGGCGCCTGCGCGAGCGCGGGGCGCAGGTGCGCCCGCTGCTCACCGACTCGGCCCAGGAATTCGTCACGCCCCTGGCGGCGGCGGCGCTCGCGGGGGAGCGGACGCATACCGACCTGTTCGACCGGGAGAGCGAGGCCGATATCGGCCACATCCGGCTCGCGCGGGACGCCGACGCGATCGTGGTGGCGCCGGCCACTGCCAACCTGATGGCGCGGATGGCGACCGGCCACGCGCCGGACCTCGCCTCGACGGTGCTGCTCGCCACCACCCTGCCGATCCTGATCGCCCCGGCCATGAACGTGCGGATGTGGCTGCATCCGGCGACGCAGCGCAACCTCGCCACCCTGAAGGCCGACGGCGTCGCCGTGGTCGGCCCCGACGAGGGCGCCATGGCCGAGGCCGAATTCGGCCCCGGACGCTTGGCCGAGCCGCACGCGATCGCCGACGCCCTCGAAACCCTGCTGGCGCAGCGCGCCGAGAGCCCCGGCCTCGGCTTCCTGGCGGGACGCGAGACGGTCAAAAAACCGCTGGCGGGGCGGCACGTGCTCGTCACCTCGGGGCCGACCCACGAGGCGATCGATCCCGTGCGCTACCTCGCCAACCGCTCCTCGGGGCGGCAGGGCCACGCGGTCGCCGCCGCCGCCGCCGAGGCCGGGGCGCGGGTCACCCTGGTCTCGGGGCCGGTGGCGATCCCCGATCCGGCGGGCGTCACCGTGGTGCGGGTCGAGAGCGCCCGCGAGATGCTCGCCGCGGTCGAGGCGGCCCTGCCGGCCGACCTCGCGATCTTCGCCGCCGCGGTCGGCGACTGGCGCCCGGCCGAGACGCGGGCGGGCAAGATCAAGAAGGACGGCAGCCTCCCCGCCCCGCTGCAGCTGGTCGAGAATCCGGACATCCTCGCCACCATCGCCGGCCGCAGCGAGGGACGCCCGCCGCTGGTCGTCGGCTTCGCCGCCGAGACCGACGACGTGATCGGCAACGCCCGGAGAAAGATCGCGCGAAAAGGCTGCGACTGGATCGTGGCCAACGACGTCTCGGCGGGGGGCGGGGTGATGGGCGGCACCGAGAACACGGTGCACCTCGTGGCGCGCGAGGGCGGCGTCGGAAAAGATGTCGAAACCTGGCCGAAGCTCGGCAAGGAGGAGGTCGGGCGGCGGCTGGTGGCGCGCTTCGCGGAGTTGCTGGCGGCGACGTCGCGCTGAGCCTCGCGCCTCAGCCGCAAGAAAGGCAAGACAAGAACGCGCCGATCGCCCGAGGAACGAGAATGTTCCTCGGCGGAAGACCTTTGAGTTTTCCCCTGCTCAGCTTGCTCTCTTCGACCCCGTGCCCAGATCCCTCCTCCACGCCACTCACAGCGACAGGAGCGACATCATGGCCAAGGCCGACCGGCACAGCATGGGTCCCGGTGCGCAGGGCAAGGGCGACGGCAGCGGCGCCATGACCGAGCTGCCCGAGGGCATCCTCGGCGAGAACGAGGTGCTGAGCAACCGCGACAAGTCCCGGCACTCCGACGAGCGCGGCCTCGACAGCCGCCACGTCCAGACCGAGCAGTACCACGACCATGTCGGCGCCCGCCGAAGCGGAGGGCGCACGGGCGAGGAGGAGGCCAATTCGAGCGGCCCAGCCGGGCCGATGACGAACACGTCGGGCGACGCCGGCAGCCTGCGCGCGAAGCAGCGCGGCTGAACCCGCGGCGTCGAGGGGGCGGTGCCCCCGGCCCCTCGACGCCCGCGGTCAGATCTGGCGCAGGAACAGGGCGGTCGCGGCGGCGCGGCGGACGACGGCGTTGCGCGCGTAGATCCAGGTCGGGCCACCCTGGATCACGTTGCGGCTCAGGGCCCGCTTGAAGTCGAAGACGCCGCGGTTGCCGGCCGGGTCGACGCCGCCGAAATCGAAGCGGCGGGCGCCCTCCTGCCGGGCGCGCTCGATGATCCGCCAGACGGCGAAGCTGGCCGCGCCGGTCGCCCGGGCGCGCTCGTTGGAGGCCGTGAAGAAATCGGTCCAGCGCTCCCGCGCGGTGTGGACGATGCGCACCAGGATCGGCTCCCCGCCCTCGCGGATCTCGAGGAAGAGCAGGTGCGGGTCGGACGCGGCGAGGTCGCGATAGGCGGCCGTGTCGAGGTCGCCGGAGAAGCCCTTGCGCTGCTGCAGGGCGGCGTACATCCGCACGAAGGTGTCGTAGGCCCGCAGGCGCTCGTCCCGGTCCGTCAGGAAGACCGCCGCGAGATCGGGCTGACCCTCCGCCTTCTTGACCTCCCGCCGCCAGCGCCGGTCGGCGGCGGCCAGGATCGCGTCGGTGCCCGGCGTCAGGTCGAGCTCGATCGTGTGATCCTTGCCCCCGATGACGGGCACGAAGGCGTGCGCGAGCAGGGCGGTGACCCCCTCCGGATCCTGCGGCCGGTAGCTCTTGACCGCGAGCACGTCCACCGGGCGCAGGGCGAGATGGTCGAGGAAGGCGGCGAGCACCGCCTCCGCCCGCGACTGCCCGCGCAGGGTGAGGACCGGCCCGCCCTGCACGAGGATCCGGCGCAAGGGACCCGACCGGCGCTCCTGATACTGGATGTAGGCGAGATCCTCGCCGTTGTCGCACAGGGCGACCCGCCGGACGGTCCAGCCGAGCCGGCTCTTGTAAGTGCCCCAGCTTCGCGCCGCGTAGATGGTGGCTTCAGGCTGCTGCCAGAGCGCCTCGTCCCAATCCGCGGCCTCCGAACGGTCGATGACCGCGACCTGAGCTGCCATGAACCGTCATCCCTTGTCCGCTCGCCCCGTGCGCTTGCTCTCTGCGCGCATCGGGCCGGCCGCTCCCGAGCCGCCGCCTCCGACGCCGATCCGCCCTCGAGAAGGCTTGGCCGTATCACGGGCCCGGATCCCCAACGTCATCGAAAGCGAATGTATCCACTCTCCCGGTTGCATCTGCGTAGTCTGCGCCGGGCCGGTCCTCCGGCGCCCAGGTTCGCGCCCAGGTCCGGCGGTGCCGGCGGGAGAGGCTTGCGGGCGAAGGCTCCGGACGGCTTGATGCGGATCGCGACGGACGCCGCCCGGGGGCGGATCATGATGGAGGATCGTCATGGCGGATGAGGGGACGGAGACGCGGGCGCAACGCCTGGCGCGGTTCCGGCCGGCCTCGGGGATGGTGACGCCGCGCTTCTCGGGGATCGCGAGCTTCATGCGGCTTCCGGTGCTCGATCCGGCCGAGGCGGCGGGCGAAGGCGCCGACCGGGTCGAGATCGGCCTGATCGGCATCCCCTTCGACGGCGCCACGACCAACCGGCCCGGCGCGCGGCTCGGGCCGCGGGCGGTGCGCGAGGCCTCTACCGGGACGCGGGCGCTCAACCCCGTCACCGGCGTGGCGCCCTACGCCCTGGCGGCCTGCGCCGACCTCGGCGACGTGCCGGTCAACCCGGTGGACGCCGCCGAGACGGCCCGGCGCATCGAGGCGTTCTACCGGCCGATCGCCGAGGCCGGGATCGTGCCGCTCACGGTCGGCGGCGACCATTTCGTCACCTATCCGGTGCTGCGGGCGCTCGGGGCGGCGCGGCCGCTCGGCCTGATCCATATCGACGCCCACAGCGACACCGACGATGCGCAGTATGACGGGTCGCGGCTGACCCACGGCACGCCGTTCCGGCGCGCGGTCGAGGCCGGGGTGCTCGATCCGCGCCGCTGCATCCAGATCGGCCTGCGCGGCAGCATGGACGCGGCCGACGAGCACGACTGGGCGCTGGCGCAGGGCATGCGCATCATCGCCATGGAGGAGGTCTGCGCCCGCGGCCTGCCGGAGGTGGCCGCCGAGGCCCGCGCGGTGACCGGCGAGGGCCCGACCTATCTCAGCTTCGACATCGACGCCCTCGACCCCGCCTTCGCGCCCGGCACCGGTACGCCGGAGGTCGGCGGCTTCACCACGCGGGAGGTGTTGCACCTGCTGCGGGCCCTGCGCGGCCTCGATCTCGTCGGCGCGGACGTGGTGGAGGTCGCCCCCTCCCTCGATCCCGCCGGCATCACGGCGCTGGCGGGCGCCGGCATCGCCTTCGAGATCCTGTGCCTGCTGGCGGAGCGGGTGGCAGCCCGTATCTGATCGCGCTGCGAAGAATTCGGATTTCGAAAAGGCGGGCCTTTTCGCGGGTCCAGGGCGGAGCCCTGGTTGAAGGGATGATCCCTCCGGGATCCCGGGATCAGTCGAGCACGGACGGGCCGCCCGCGGCGGTGCCGGCGCGGGCGATGATCGGGCGGTAGACCCGGAGCAGGTCGGGATCGAGCTGGCCGGCCTGGGCCTCCATGATCGCGGCGGCCTCGGCGGCGGGAAGCGGCGGCCGGTAGACCCGGCGCTCGGTCAGGGCCGAATGCACGTCGCAGATCGCCACGAGCCGCACGAGATCGCCGATCCGTGGCCCCGTCAGGCCCTCCGGATAGCCGGACCCGTCGAGGCGCTCGTGATGGTAGCGCACCACGTCGAGGATGTCGGGACCGAAGGCGGTCTCCTTGGCCAGGAGGTCGGCGCCGAGGGCGGCGTGGGTGCGCATCACCGCCATCTCTTCGGCCGTGAGGGCGCCCGGCTTGTTGAGGATGGCGTGGGGGATCAGGGCCTTGCCGACGTCGTGCAGGAGCGCGGCCTTGGCCAGACGCTGCCGGTCGCCCCGGGAGAAGCCGAGTTCGGCGGCGAAGGCCGCGGCGAAGCCCGCCACGCTCAAGGAGTGCTGGTAGACCTGGATGTCGTGGCGCCAGACGAGGTCGAGCCAGGGGCGGATGCCGATCTCGGACACCGTGTCGAGCACGATCTGCGTGCCCTCCTCGGCCTCCGCCGGGCTGGGCGGACGTCCGGCGGCGGCGTTGTCGAACAGATGGGTGACGAGGGCGGTGGCCCGCTCCACCCGCATCTCGGGGGGTGCGCCGCCGGTTGCGGGACCGCCCCGCGCCGTTCTCGCCTTCCCCTCCGCGACGAGGCGTTGGAGCGTCGGGACGATGCCGGCGGATTGGCGCGGGTCGACCACCGTCGGCGTGCCGAGCAGGGTCACGGCCGCGGCGTCCTGGGCCGCGTTGCCGCGGGCGAGATAGAGGCAGGGCAGCCCGCTCTCGCGGATCTTCGCGGTGAGCCAAGTGACCCAGGCATGCCCCCGGTCGGCGCCTCGGTCGGCGGCCAGGTCGGTGGCGAGATCGACGACGAAGGCGATGAGCCGGCCGGCCGGCAAGCCTGCGCCGGGCTCGATCACGCGGCAGGGCAGGACGAGGGCGATGCCGCGGGCCAGACGCTCCGCCCGCTCGCGGCGGTCCGAGACGAGGACGACGACATCCTCGGAGCGCCCGTCCCGGCGTCGCTCATGGGCGTCTTGACGTCCCTGTCGGTCGCGAGCTTCCCGCATCGATCATCCATCGGCCGCAAGGCCCGTGGTGGACGCGAAGCGGTATCCTGCCCGGATACATCAAAAGTGTTGCGAAAAGCTTCGCGTGGGCTCGATGATGCAACCCTGGCGTATTCGCGCAATGCAGAGCCTCGCGGCCGGCGCGGCTGTAGCCTCTCCGAAAGATGCCGTGCGCCCCGGCCCGGGGACGGAGCCCGGGACGATACTCTAGATCATTGAATTCGCGAGGGATTCTCCTAAGGTTTCGGCTCTCGTCCTCCGCGCCGGGCCGGATCCTCCCTCCCCCAGCCCAGCCGGTCCGTCGATCCGTTCGATATGTCGGGAGAGCCGGTTCCGGTCCGGTCCGGGCAGGAACCGGATCACTCGGCGGCGGTCGGATGCCGGTCGAAACCGGCGGCGTTGGCGGGCACGCCCGGACGATAGGCCTCGTCCTCACCCTCGTCCGGCTCGTCCGGATCGCCGATGAAGCGGCCGAACAGGCGCACGAACAGCCGCGACAGGTCGTCGACCAGCAGGAAGATCGCCGGCACGAAGACGAGCGAGAGCCCCGTCGAGACGATCAGCCCGCCGATCACCGCCACCGCCATCGGCGCGCGGAACTCGCCACCGATACCGAGGGCCATGGCGGAAGGCACCATGCCGGCGGCCATGGCGATGGTGGTCATCACGATCGGCCGCGCCCGCTTGCGCCCGGCATCGACGATCGCCGTGACGCGATCGACGCCGCGGGCCATCTCCTCGATGGCGAAATCGACCAGCATGATCGCGTTCTTGGTCACCACGCCCATCAGCATCAGGATGCCGATGACGACGGGCATCGAGATCGGCATGTGGAAGACGAGCAGCCCGAGGATCGCCCCGCCGATGGAGAGCGGCAGCGAGAACAGGATGGTCAGCGGCTGCAGGAAGTTGCCGAACAGCAGCACGAGGACGCCGAACACCATCATCAGCCCGGCGCCCATGGCGAGGGCGAAGCCCTCGAACACCTCGCCCATGATCTCGGCGTCGCCGGTCTGGCGGATGGTGACGCCCTCGGGCAGGTTCGTCGCAGCGGGGAGCGCCATCACCTGCTCGATGATCGAGCCGAGCGCGTCCGAGCCCTGGAGGTCGCCCTCCACGGCGACGCGCACGGTGCGGTCGTAGCGGTCGATGGCGGTGGGGCCGCGCCCGAGCGTCAGGTCGGCCACGGTGGCGAGCGGCACCGCCGCGCCGGCCTTCACCGGCACCTTGAGGCTGGCGATCTCGGGCAATTGCCCGCGCAGGCGTTCCGGCAGCATCACCCGGATCGGGATCTGGCGATCCTTGGCGTTGAACTTGGCGAGGTTGGCCGCGATGTCGCCGATGGTGCCGACGCGCACCGTCTCGGCGATGACGTCGGTCGAGACGCCGAGATCGGCGGCGACGCCGGCTTTCGGGGTGATGCGCAGCTCGGTGCGATCGAGCGGCGCAGTCGAGATCACGTTGACGAGGTGGGGCACGCCGGCCGCCTCGCGCTGGAGCCGGGCGGCGACGTCGGCCACCACCGCCTTGTCGGGCCCCGACACGATCAGCGCGAATTCCCGCTGCCCGCCCTCCTGCAGCGACCAGAAGCGGATGTCGGGCACCTGCCGCAGGGCATTCGAGATCTTGAGATCGACCTGCTTCTGGGTCAGCGCCCGCGCGTTCTTCGGCACGAGGTTCACGGTGAGGCTCGCCAGCCGCACCTCCTTCTTGCCCGGAAGCTGGCGCCCGCCATCGACGAAGATGCTCTTGACCTCGGGCATCGTCCGCAGGGTCTCGACGATCCCGTCCGACACCCGCTGGGTGTCGTCGAGCCGCGCGCCGGGGGGCAGTTCGACCACGAACATCGTGCGCGCGGCGTCCTCCGCAGGGATGAAGCCCGCGGGCAGGAGCCGGGTCGAGGCGATCGAGCCGGCAAAGCAGGCGAGCCCGAGGATCAGCGTCAGGACTTTGTGGCGCACCGACCAGGCGACGAGGCGGGTATAGGCCCGCATCACCGGCCCCTCGCGCGCGTGGTCGGGGCCGTGGTCGCGCAGGAAGTAGGCGGCGAGCAGCGGCGTGATCAGGCGGGCGACCAGCAGCGACACGAACACCGCGGCCGCGATGGTGAGCCCGAACTGCTTGAAGTACTGGCCGGCGATGCCGGGCATGAAGGAGACGGGGGCGAAGATCGCGATGATGGTCGCGGTGATGGCGATGACCGCGAGCCCGATCTCGTCGGCGGCTTCGAGCGCCGCGCGGTAGGCGGATTTGCCCATGCGCATGTGGCGGACGATGTTCTCGATCTCGACGATGGCGTCGTCGACGAGGATGCCGGTCACCAGGGTGATGGCGAGCAGGCTGACCGCGTTCAACGAGAAGCCGAGCGCGCTCATCACCCAGAAGGTCGGCAGCACCGAGAGCGGCAGCGCCACCGCGGCGATCAGGGTGGCGCGCCAGTCCCTTAAGAAAAGGAACACCACGATCACGGCGAGCGCGGCGCCCTCCATGAGGCCCATCATCGCCGAGTGGTAGTTGCCGATGGTGTTGACGACGCTGGTGTCGATCAGGTCGAAGCGCACGCCCGGATTCTCGGCGTGCAGCGTCTCGATGCGCTTGGCCACGGCGACCGCGACCTCGGCGTCGCTCGCCCCCATCGCCCGGGAGATGGCGAAGCCCACCACCGGCTCGCCGTTGAAGCGGGCGAAGGTGCGCGGCTCCTCGGCCGAATCCATCAGGCTCGCCAACTCGTCGAGACGCACCTTGCGTCCGCCCGGCACGACGATGGAGGTCGCCCCCAGCGTCTCCAGGCTCGACGAGGCGCCCAGCGTCCGGATCGACTGCTCGCCGCCCGCGAGCTCGCCGCGCCCGCCCGCCATGTCGGCGGAGGTGAGGCGCAGCTGCCGGTTCACGTCCGCCGCGGTGATGCCGAGGGCGAGCAGCCGGTCGGGCTTGAGGGTCACGCGGATCTCGCGGGCGACGCCGCCCAGCCGCTCGACGCCGCCGACCCCCTTCACCCCCTGGAGCTGGCGGGCGACCACGTCGTCGACGAACCACGACAGGTCTTCGGGCGTCATCGCCGGCGCCGAGGCGCCGTAGATCATGATCGGCAGGCCGGCGATCTCGACGCGGCTGATGATCGGCTCGTCGATGGTGCGCGGCAGGTTGATGCGGATCTTCGAGATCGCGTCCTTCACGTCGTTGACGGCGCGGTCCTGGTTCACCTCCAGGCGGAACTCGATCGTGGTGATCGACGACCCCTCCGAGATGGTCGAGAGGACGTGCTTGACCCCCTTCACCCCGGACACCGAATCCTCGACCCATTTCGTGACCTGGGTCTGCAATTCGGACGGGGCGGCGCCGGACTGCGTGATCGTCACCGAGACGATCGGGATGTCGATGTTGGGAAAGCGGGTGATCGGCAGGCTGCGGAAGCTGACGAGGCCGAGCACCATCAGCACGAGGAACAGCACGAGCGAGGGGATCGGCTTGCGGATCGCCCAGGCCGAGACGTTGAGGCGCATCGTGTGTGATCCTCAGCGGGTTCCGGCCGCGGCCTGGGCTGCGGCGGGAAGCACGGGCCGCACCCGGTCGCCGTCGCGCAGGAACGAGCCGGCGCGGGCGACCACGGCCTCCCCCGCCGCGAGGCCGGAGCGCAGTTCCGTGAACCCCTCGGCCGAGAGGCCGGTCTCGACCTTTCGGGCGGAGACGCGGCCGTCGGAGACGGCGAGCACGCTGGCCGAGCCGTCGGCGGCGTAGAGCACGGCGGCGAGCGGCACCGCCACGCCCTCGCGCCGGGCGACCTCGACCCGGCCGCGGGCGAAGGCGCCGATATGCAGCGCCGGGTCGGCGTCGAGGCGGATGCGGACCCGGCCGAGGCGGGTCGCCCGCTCGACCTCGGGATAGACCCGCCGCACGGCGCCCCGCGTCACCCGCCCGTCCTCCCATTCGAGGCGGGCCGGGGCATCGACCTTCAGCCGCGGCAGGGCGAATTCGGGCACCTCGCCCTCCAGCTCGATCTCGCCGCGGGCGATCAGGCGGAACAGCGGCTCGCCGACCGCGCTCGCGGTGGCGCCGACCCGCGCCGTGCGGCGGCTGACGATGCCGGCTTCCGGGGCGCGAATCTCGGTGCGGGCCCGGCGCAGGGCGATCTCGCGGCCTTGCGCCCGCGCCGCGGCGAGATCCGCCTCGGCGAGTGCCAGCCCGGCCCGCGCCGCGTCGAGCCGGCCGTCGGCGGCCTGGGACGCGGAGACTCGCTGCTCCAGGGTGACCGCGGTGGCGTTGCCGGACTTCACCAGCGCCTGCGCCCGCTCCAGGGCCTGGCGCGCCTCGGTCTGGACGGCCTGCGCCTGGACGATCTGGCTCCGCGCCTGGACGATGGCGGCCTCGGCCTTCGCAGTGGCGGCGAGATTAGCGGCCTCCTGCGTCTCGATCATCTCCAGCGAGAGTCTTGCCAGCACCGCGCCGCGCTCGACCCGGTCGCCCTCCTCGACGAGGAGCGCGACGATGCGCAGGCCCTCGACCTCGGGGGCGACGAGGATCTCGTCGCGGGGCACCAGCGTCCCGGTCACGACCGCCCGCTCGACGATCTCCCGCCGCTCGGCCGGGACCACGCTCACCGCGGGCAGGAGCGCGGTCGCGTCGGGCACGCCGGCCGCGGGCGGTTCCTCGGCGGCGCGGGCCGGGGAGCCCGCGGAAAGCACGAGGGCGGCGAGACACGCCGCGGTGGGACGGAGAAACAAGCGGGCCAGCATCGCGAATCGCCTCACGGGGCGCGCCGATGCGCCGCGGCCTGCTTCCGCGCCGGAACCGGCGATTTCGTGGCGGGTGCCACCGCTGGTCCCGTCCCGGCCGAACGTTCGTCCGAGATGTTGCGGACCGACACCATCGGCGGCCTGCCCCGATGATAGACCTTTTCGAGACCCGCGCGAGGACTCTTCGCTCCGCCCAAGGTTTCGCGCGAGGTTTCGCGTGCAACCGGGCCGGCCCCGCCGGGTTATTCCGTCACGAGATTTCCGACGACGGACGGTTCACGATGAGCATCTTCCAGATCCGGCAGAAGACGAGCGGCGCGATCCTCTGGACCGGCAGCGCCGAGGACGAGCGCACCGCCCTCGACGCCATGGCCCGCGAGGCCGGCTATCCCGATTCCGCCGCCCTCCCCGACACCCTGCGGGCGGCGGGCTTCGAGACGGCCAAGCTCGACCTGATCTCCTGAGATCCGGCCGGGTTTTCCCGACAGAGCAATCTCGACGGGGGCGTCCGCCGCGCGGGCGCCCCTCGCCGTTTCGACTCCTCGATCCGACGGTCGCGCGCCTCGGATGCCGTCTCAGGCGCAGCAGCCCCCCTCCGGCGACATCCGGGTCTTCGCCGCCTCCGGCACGGACCGCTCGGGCGAACGCTCCGCGGTCCGCTCCAGGCGGCGGGCGTGCAGCCGGTCGCGGCCATGGGCCTTGGCCTCGTAGAGCGCCGTGTCGGCGAGCGCCATCAGGGCGTCGAGCCCGGCCGGGCCGCCGTCGAACAGGGCGGCGCCGAGGCTGATCGTGGCGCCGTCGGGAAGGTCCCGGCCGCTCGCGCGGGCGAGGCGGGCGCGGATCGCCGCGCCGAGCGCGATCACCGCCGCCTCGTCGAGGCCCGGCGCCAGGATCACGAACTCGTCCCCGCCGAGCCGGGCCGGGATCGCGGTCCGCGGCAGGCAGGCATCGAGCACGCCGGTGAGCGCCACGAGGATGCGGTCGCCGGCGGCGTGGCCGAAGCCGTCGTTGATCGCCTTGAACCGGTCGACATCGAGCAGCAGCAGGGCGCCGGGCTGGCGCCGGGCGGCCGTCTCGCGCAGCGCCGCCGCGGCGCGGCTCTCGAAGGCGCGGCGGTTGAAGGCGCCGGTGAGGGGATCGCGCTCGGCGAGCGCCGCCATCGCCTCCTCGCGGCGGCGGCGCACGGCGGCGGCCATCAGCAGGGCGAGCAGCATCTCGACCAGGATGCCCTCGAACAGGGAGACCTGGATCATGATCCCCTTGAAGCCGACGAGGCTGACGAAGGCGCCGGGCAGGGGCACGAGCAGCGCCTTGAGGCCGTAGAAGGCACCGTGGACGAGGAAGACGGCGCCGAGCCCGTCCGAGGCGGCCGTGCGCTCGGAAAACGGCGCCCCGCCCCGGGCCAGGAGGAGATGGGCCGCCTTGACCGCCGCGACGGCGACGAGCGCGCTGTTCGTCATGGCGAAGGCCGGCGTCGGGTCGAGGCCGGGCGGCAGGAGCAGCAACCCGGCCCAGGGCAGGAGCAGCCCCCACCAGAGCGGCCCGATCCGGCGCCCGGTGAAGCGCGCCGTGCCGTACAGGAAGGCGAGGTGGGCGACGACCAGGAGGCCGTTCGCGAACCAGACGCCGAGGAGGAAGGAGGCGGAGCGCAGCGGCGAGAGCCCGCAGCCGACGACGATCGTGGAAAATCCCGCGCTCCACAGGAGCAGCGCGCCGCTGCGAAGGATGCGCCACTCGAACAGGAGAAAGCCCGCGGCCGCCGCGGCCGCCGCGAGGCTCATGAGCAGCATGGTGACCACATCCATGGTGATCCGGGCCCCGCGCAACGGTGAGGTGACGCGATCCGATAGCATCGGCGGTTGAACAAAGCGTTCCGCGGCCCGGCTCCGCGGTCCCTCACCCCGGCCGCACCGTTGCCGGCGACACGCTCGAGCCTCGTTCCGGCATCGTCTTCTGCCGGGAGCCGAACCTCAACGGTCGAGGCGACGCGTCGATCTTGACGTCGATCTTGGACGTCGATCTCGGGCAACGAACACCCGCCCCACGCCCGGCCCGGCCGCGGGGAGGGTGCGCCCTGCGGGACCGGTCAGTTCGCGTGGCCGATCCGCATGCGGTAGGCGCCGTCGGCGCTGCGCTCGAACACCTCGGGGATGCCGGCATGGCGCAGGGCCTCGCCGGAAGTGTCGGGCACGAGGTTCTGCTCGGAGACGTAGGCGACGTACTCGCTGTCCGCGTTCTCGGCGAGCAGGTGGTAGAAGGGCTGGTCCTTGCGCGGCCGGACCTCCTCCGGAATCGCGAGCCACCATTCCTCGGTGTTGGCGAATTCCGGATCGACGTCGAACACCACGCCTCGGAACGGGTAGATCCGGTGCCGGACCACCGCCCCGAGGCCGAACTTGGCGGTTCTCATGCTGGTCTGGGTCATGACCGATAGATAGGCCTCGCGCCCCTTCCGTTCCAACGCGCGGCCACTCTGCGCGACGATCAGGGCAGATTGTAGACCTTGGCGAGATCCGGATCCTTCTCCGCCACGAGGCGGGCGAGGTCGACGATGACCTTGGCCTGCTTCCAGGTGGCGTCGTCCTGCATCTTGCCGTCGATCATCACCGCGCCGGTGCCGTCGGGCATCGCCTCGACGATGCGGGCGGCGAAGTTCACCTCCGCCGGGTCGGGGGCGAACACGGTCTTGGCGAGCGCGACCTGGCTCGGATGCAGGGTCCAGGCGCCGGCGCAGCCCATCAGGAAGGCGTTGCGGAACTGCACCTCGCAGGCGGCCGAATCGGAGAAGTCGCCGAACGGGCCGTAGAACGCCTTGATGCCGTTGGCCATGCAGGCATCGACCATCCGGGCGATCGTGTAGTGCCACAGGTCCTGCTGGGCGGAGGACCGCTCGGCGTCCCCCTTCGGATCGGAGAGCACGCGGTAATCCGGGTGGCCGCCGCCGACGCGGGTGGTCTTCATGCCGCGCGAGGCCGCGAGGTCGGCGGGGCCGAGGCTCATGCCGTGCATGCGGGGCGAGGCGCAGGCGATGGCATCGACGTTGGCCACGCCCTCCGCCGTCTCGAGGATGGCGTGGACGAGGATCGGCTTCCTGACGTGATGGCGCGCCTCGAGCTGGGCGAGCAGCTGGTCGATGTAGTGGATGTCCCAGGGCCCCTCGACCTTGGGCACCATCACCACGTCGAGCTTGTCGCCGACCTCGGCGACGAGGGTGAACAGGTCGTCGAGGATCCAGGGCGAGTTCAGGGCATTGATGCGGGTCCACAGGCCGGTGCCCGAGGCGGCGAAGTCGGTGGCCTTGGCCATCGCGACGAAGCCGTTGCGCGCCGCCTCCTTCTGGTCGGCGGGGACCGCGTCCTCCAGGTTGCCGAGCACCACGTCGACCGTCTTGGCGAGGTCGGGCACGCGGGCGCGGACCTTCTCGTTGTGGGGCGGCACGAAGTGGATCATCCGTTCGAGCTTGATCGGCACTTCGCGGAACGGCTCGGGCGCACCCGCGGCGAGCGGCTGGAAGAAGCGGCGCGGCAGTTTCATCGGCTCTCGGTCTCCGGCGTCGTACAGGGACTCGGCGAAGGGATCGGCGAAGGGACTCGCCATGTGCCCTCAGCTTACGCTTGTGCCCTTGCTTGTGCCTTCGGGGTTAGAGCACGCCGCCCCCCGGCGTAAAGCCGACCTTGGTCCTGCCCCTCGCCGCCGGTCCGCGCCCCCCTCGCGGCCCGCCGGCTCGTGCGCCCGCGCACGGCTCGCGCATGTCTCCGTCGGTGGAGTATCCGAAAGCGGCGATTGCGCCGCGATCCGAATCGGACGACGATTCCCGAGGATTCGGGCGTATTCATCGAGATTTTCGGCGTCTTCGCGTCTCCTGTCCGGGTGCCGAGACATGATCAGGGCCCTTCCAGGGCCTTTCGCGGCGTGATCGCGGGTCGCGCGGAACGGCAAAGCTTGCCCGGCGAAGCATTCGGCGCCGGGCCGGCAGGACGGAACGGACCGCCGCGGCCCGTGTTTTTTGGCCGAGGCGGGCTGTCGAACACCGTCGGGAGACGTGCGTCGATGCCGAAACTGTTCAACGAACCGATCCTGCGCGAGCGTCCGTCGCCCGGGACGCGGACCGCTCGGCCGCTGGCCCTCGCGCTGGTCGCCCTCGCCCTGTCGCAGGGGGCCATGGCCGGACCGGCGGCGAAGAAGGCCGCCGACGAGCGGCCGGACTACACCGCCGCCCAGGCCGCGACCGCGCGTCCCGAGGGCCTGCCGGCCTCGGTGCGGATCGCGGGCGACGACGTGAGCGCGTTCCAGGCCCTGATCGACGGGGCGCCGCGCGCCTCCGACCCCTGGCTGGTGCTCTCCGGCGGCGGCGAGAACGGCGCCTTCGCCGCCGGGCTGCTGTCCGGCTGGTCCGAGCGCGGCGACCGCCCCGCCTTCGGCGTGATCACCGGCGTCTCGACCGGCGCGCTGATCGCACCCTTCGCCTTCGCGGCGCCGACCCTCGGCCCCAGGGCCGACGCGGCGCTGCGCGAGAACTACACCGAGATCTCGGCGGCCGACGTGTTCGAGTTCGGGGGAACCCAGGATTCGCTGACCGATACCTGGCCGCTCAAGGAGCGGATCGGGCGGGCGGTGACGCCGGCCCTGCTCAAGGCCGTGGCGGCCGAGCACGCCAAGGGCCGCCGCCTGTTGATCGCCACGACCCAGATCGACAGCGAGCGGCCGGTGCTGTGGGACATGGGCGCCATCGCCCAGCGCAACGCCGAGACGGGCGATCCGCGGGCGCTCGCCCTGTTCCGTCAGATCGTGCTCGCCTCGACGGCGGTGCCCGGCGTCTTCCCGCCGGTGGCGATCCCCGCCGAAGCGAAGGACGGGACGAAGACCAAATCCTTCGCGGAGCTGCACGACGACGGCGGGGCGATGGCCCCGTTCTACCTCGCGCCGGCCGCCGCCCTGGACGGGGAGGCGCGGCTGCGCCTGCCGACGAACCGGGTCTACCTCGTCGTCAACAACCGGCTCGAACCGGAATTCCAGATGGCCTCGCGCACCACGCTCTCGGTGCTCGGCCGCACGATGTCGGCGGCGATCAAGGCGCAGACCCGCGCGGCGCTCGCGCTCTCCAAGGCCTATGCCGCGCGCACCGGTCTCGACCTGCGGATCGCCCTGATCGACGGGCGCTTCGCCAAGACCTCGGAGAAGCCCTTCGACCAGCCCTACATGAAGGCGCTGTTCGCCCACGGCGAGGCCCTGGCGCGCGACGGCAGCGCCTTCACCCAGGCCCATCCGCCCGGCACGGCGCTGGGCCTGGACCGGCGCGACATCCCGGAATCGACCGGCTCCGTCACCGCCTCGCGCTGAGGGAAAAGAAGCGACGAGCCAATTGTCGCTGGTCGTCGCTAACGCTATCTTTCGCGTTGGGAACCGGACGAGGTTTGGACCCCCGCCCGGTCCCCTGCGGGCTAGAAGGTGATGGCGAGGATCAGTCGCAATCCCTCCACCGCAGAGTGACCGAGATGATGATCATCTCGTCCTCCTCTGTGGTATCCGGTGGCCATCGCCGGACAAGGCATTTACAATCGGAGGCTGCACAACGGTCAAGCGATCGCTGTGCAGCTTCCTCCTTCGTCTCATGGGCCAAGTCGAACCGATCCGGAGCTTCGCCAGCCCGGCCAGGTCGCGCGCCGAATCGGCCATGCAATGCCCTCTCAATAACGGCGAGGGCGCCTATCCCTCCTCCGCGTCGGCCGGGGCGTAGACAGCCTCGCCCAGGCGCTTGAGCGGGCCGCCGGGGCCGGAGCGCTTCCAGAGCCGGGTGTTGAGCGCCGCCACCGGATCCTGCCCCGGCAGGGAAAACCCCTGCTCGGTGATCCGCGCCAGGATCTCGCCGGCATGCAGCGGGCGGCCCGCCTCCTCCAGGACGGCGAGCGCCGCCTCGATCACAGCGCGGCCGTAGCGGCGGGCGAGCACCGTCTCCGACAGGCCGGCATCGCCCTCGACCGGCGCGGCGGCGGCCGGCGCGGGCGGCCTCTCGCGCCCAGGGGCGGGGGGAGCCGGAGGCGTGGCGGCCGGCACCCGAACCGGCTGCGGCACGGGTTGCGGATCGGGGGTGGGCACGGGCGCCGCCGCGCGCTCGGCCTCGGCCGGCCCGGCGGAAGGGGCCGGGCCGCCGAGGCGGCGGCCGAGATCGAGGTAGAGGAGAAGATCGGCGATCTGCCGCTCGATCGCGTCACGCTGCCGCCGCAGCGCCTCCAGCCGCGCCAGGGCCTCGGCTTCCGACAGGACCATGCGAGAAATTCCGGTCGCTCATTCCCAAGAGGGAAAAGGGTTCGGAACGGAGGATGGCACGGAATGGAAGAGCTGGCGAGCCTTTTCTATTCCATCCGTATATTCCATTCCGGAACACGTCTCGCACGGATGGAGGGAAGGCCGAAGCCTCCGTCGGCGTCTCTCCTGAAATGCCATCAGATGAGGAGCCGGAGGAAGACCAGTCCATTCCCTAAGGTGGAATATTCCATATCGCTCCGGTCAGGCTATCGTCGCCAATGGAATATTCCGTACACCAAAACGCCGAGGGAAAATTCGGTCAGGCGCGGGCCGCCGCGCGCGCGGTGCGGGCGGCTTTGGGGGGCACCAGCAGGCTGCCGGGATCGGCCGGGTGGAGCAGCATCCCGCCCTCGTCGAGGTCGATCCGCAGCCGCGGGAACACCTCCAGCAGGCCGGCGAGATCCGCCTTGAAGGCCTGGCGGAAGCTGCGCAGGCTGGCGTTCTCGGCGCCGAACTGGCGGTGCAGGTTGTCCCAGGTGAGGCGCAGGGGCCGCTGCAGGGCGCGCAGGCGATAGCCGGTCCAGAACAGGAGATCGAGCTTGCGCGCCGAGCCGGAGAAGGCCCGCGCCGCGCGGATATCGACCGGCAGGGCGTGGCGGATCAGGCTGTCGTAGAAGTCCTGGTGGAACGAGACGGTGCGCTGCCAGACGAGGCCGTCCTCGCCCCGCCGCCAGAGTTCGAGCTGGCGGAAGGGGGGTACGTTGAGGGTCGAGGCCTGCCCCTCCCCGTCCCACAGGCCGATCTGCATCGAGCAGGCGGCGAGCCGGTTGAGCTGTTCCTTGAACGCGCCGATGGTGCCGCGCTCGCCCCCGGTGACGGCGAATCCCATCGCCTTCATGAAGCCCGAGAGGCTGTCGGCGACCTCGATGGTCGGGCTCCTCTGGCGCACCGCCTCGGTGCAGAGATGCAGGAGCACCAGCCGGGCCTTGGGGCCGTAGGGCAGGCCCTGCAGCTCCATCTCGCCGGTGACCGGGTTCTTGAGGCGCCCCGCCGAGAGGCTGAGCGAGTTGCGGCCGTATTCCCGCACGAAGTCGCGGGCGTCACCGGGATCGCGGTAGGGCAGGCCGCACAGCGCCAGCACGGAATGCAGGTGCTGGAGGTTTTCGGGACCGGTCGGCTCGTTCTCGATCACCGCGCGCACGGCGTCGCGGCGGCGGCGGTCGCGGCCCATGGCCTCGCGGGCGCGCGCCGCCTCCCCCGCCTGCGCCCGGGCGGTGTCGCGCTCGCGCTGGCGAAACACCAGGTGCTCGACGATCGGCGCGAACAGGAACCCGCCCCGCGCCGCCTCGAGCTCCGCCAGCAGATCCGGGTCGCGGATCGCGGCGATCTTGGCCTCCAGCCCCGACATGGCGTGCCCTCAAGACCTCCCGCTGCGTGTCACGTCGTCCGCCTCTCGCGCCCTCGGGTCCCGGCCGGAATCGCCGGGGACCTCATGGCCGCAACCGATCTGTCACGATTCGGCTCCGCGGAGTCCCGTGGCCTTTCGGAGTTTTCCCGGGAATCCACGCTTGGGCTCGTGAGTCCTGCACAGGCGCGTCGCTCGCGGCCGGAGGAGGGGCGGCCCCGCGCACGCAGAGCTCCATACGCCCCCCGGCCGGCCCGAATCCGCCCGCGCAGAGTTCGATACGCCCCCCCACACGCCCTTTGCCGACCCTCGGCCCCGGACTTGTCCCCGCTCTCCCCCGCCCGGACCGGTTTTGCACGCCGAATCCGGTACGGACCCGCGCAGAATCCGATGCGCCAGCCCCCGCCTCCCACGCAGAATTCGATGCATCATCGCGCAGAGTCCGATGCGTCCCCGCGCAGAGTTCGATGCGCGAAGGGGTCTCAAGCCACGGGCGGATCAGGGCTTTCTCGCCTGCCCTATAACCTGCTGAACTGACTCCCTGAGAATCCTTAACAGATAGCTTTCCTAGGAAGAGTCGCGGTGCGTTCGCCAAACCGAACGGCGCCTTTCTCTCGTCTTTTCAAAAGGAATAATCGGAATTTTGCACAGGCTTTACCCCTCCCCGCTCCGCTCGAGAGCGCGTGGACCGACGCTGCGCGCGGGCGGCGGACGGTCTATGAGCGGTGGCTCGGCTGAGACCGGGCGAGGGATGCGGGACGGACGAGCGATGAACGAGGCGCCGATCGACAGGCTGCTGACGCTGATGGCGCGCTTGCGCGATCCGGACCGGGGCTGCGCCTGGGACGTGGAGCAGACCGCTGCCAGCATCGTCCCCTACACGATCGAGGAGGCCTACGAGGTCGCCGACGCGGTCGAGCGCGGCGACCGGGCGGACCTGCGCGACGAACTCGGCGACCTCCTGCTCCAGGTCGTGTTCCAGGCGCGGATCGCCGAGGAGGAGGGCGCCTTCCGCTTCGACGACGTGGCCGAGGCGATCTGCGCCAAGCTGATCCGGCGCCATCCCCACGTCTTCGACGCGTCGGGCGCGTTCCTGCCGCCCGAGCGGCGGCCGACCGATCCGGCGGCGATCAAGGCGGCCTGGGACCGGATCAAGGCGCGGGAGCGTGCGGAGAAGGCGATAACGGGCAAGGCCGAGGCGGCGGGTCCGCTCGCCGGCGTCTCCCGCGCCCTCCCCGCCCTCGCCCGGGCCGACCGGATCTCGAAGCGCGCCGCCGCCGTCGGCTTCGACTGGCCGGACGCGGCCGAGGTCCTGGCCAAGGTGCGCGAGGAGGTCGACGAGGTCGAGGAGAGCCTGGGCGCGGGCGAGCCGGAGGCGGTGTTCGAGGAGATCGGCGACCTGCTGTTCTCGGTCGCCAACCTCGCCCGTCACGCGGGCGTCGATCCGGAAGAGGCCCTGCGCCGCGGCACCGCGAAGTTCGAGCGTCGCTTCACCGCCATGGCCGCCCGGCTCGCCGCCGAGGGGCACGCCCTGGAGGGCACCCCCCTCCCCGCCATGGAGGCGGCCTGGCAGGCGGTCAAGCGCGACGAGAAAGTCTGAGGCTCACGGATCCGGGGATCCCAAAGGGCCTCGGGCCCTTCGGCGGGTTCCGAGGGCGGAGCCCTCGGAGCGGCGGAGCCGATTGGCAGGGCTCTGCCCTGCACCTTTGACAAGGACTCGTCCTTTCGAAACCTCTGATCAGGGCCTCACTTCTCGGTCCGCGGTCCGCCCTTTCGCGGCGGCTTCGGCTCCGGTGCCTTCGGCTTCAGGCGCTCCACGACTTGCTCCAGGGCGCGCTCGACTGCCGCCTGCTCCGGCGGTGCGGCACCGTCCTGCGGGCGATTCGTCCGGTTCGAGTCGCGGCTCTTCGGCATGGACGCGAGCCTAGACAGGATTGTGAGCCGAAGACCACCGGTTGAGCCCGGTCGGATACGCTGTCGGGGGCGTTGTCCTCAGCGAAAGGCCCTGCTGGTCGCAGGTTAATCTTAACGCTTTGCCGCGCCAGGGCTCTTTCGTCTTACCGCGAAAGGCCAGTCGATGGCGTGGACGGCGTAGAGCGCCCACCACACCATCACCGGCTGAAGCGCGAGACGGGGGCCGTGATACCACCACGTGTCGGGGATCGGCGGCACGGCGATGCCTTCGACCGCCTGCTTGATGTTGGCCGGGACCACGCAGACCGCGTAGAGCGCGAGCATGAGGCCGGCGAGCCGCCGCAGCCGCGGCACGAACAGCGCCAGGGCGCCCGCGATCTCGCACAGGCCGGTGCCGATCACCACGAGGCGCGGCGCGGGCACCCAGTCCGGCATGATCGGCAGGAACCGGTCTGTGGCCGCGAGATGGACGATGCCGATGACACCGTAGAGGCCGATCAGGCCGTAGCGCGGCCAGCGGCGGTCGTCGCGCCCCCCAGAATCGCGCATCCCGGATCCGTCAGGCGGACCGGTCGTCCTTGTCCGTCTTGCTCTTCCCCGAGGCCGTGTTGCCGCGGGCGGCTTCCTCGGCCTCGGTGCCGGCGCGCTCCATCGGGCCGGCCTGCGCCTTCACCTTGCCCGTCGCCGGGTCCCTGGGCGAGATCGCGGCCCCGTCGCCCTGGTCGCGCTGCTCGTCCGCCATCTTTTCCTCGCTGTCCCTGTGGTGACGGGGCAACGCGTCGCGCGGGCGGCGGTTCGCGCCCTACACGGCGATGCCGTGCAGGTCGTAGGCGTCGGCCCGCTCGATCTTCACGGTGACGATGTCGCCCGGCCGCACCGGACGGCGCGAGGCGACGTGGACGCTGCCGTCGATCTCCGGCGCGTCGGCCTTGGAGCGGCCCCGCGCCACGCTCGGCCCCGCCTCGTCGATGATGACCTGCACGCGCTTGCCCACCTTCGCCCGCTGCAGCTTGAGCGAGACGAGGCCCTGCGCCTCCATGAAGCGGCGCTTGCGCTCGGCCTTCACCTCCGGCGGCACCAGGGCCGCGAGATCGTTGGCGGGCGCGCCCTTGACCGGCTCGTACTCGAAGCAGCCGACCCGCTCCAGCCGGGCCTCGCGGATCCAGTCGAGCAGCTCCTCGAACTCGGCCTCGGTCTCGCCGGGGAAGCCGACGATGAAGGTCGAGCGGATGGCGAGATCCGGGCAGATCTCGCGCCAGCGCCGGATGCGCTCCAGTTGGCGTTCTTGGTTGCCGGGCCGGCGCATCCGCTTGAGCACCGAGGGGCTCGCGTGCTGGAGCGGCATGTCGAGATAGGGAAGGATCTTGCCCTCGGCCATCAGCGGGATGACCTCGTCGACATGCGGATAGGGGTAGACGTAGTGCAGCCGCACCCAGGCCCCGAGCTCACCGAGTTCCTTGGCCAGGTCGTAGAAGCGGGCGCGCACCTCCCGGTCGCGCCACGGGCTCGTGGCGTAGCGGGTGTCGATGCCGTAGGCGCTCGTGTCCTGCGAGACGACGAGCAGCTCCTTCACGCCGGCCTTCACCAGCTTCTCCGCCTCGCGCAGCACGTCGCCCGCCGGGCGGCTGACGAGATCGCCGCGCAGAGAGGGGATGATGCAGAAGGTGCAGCGGTTGTTGCAGCCCTCGGAAATCTTCAGGTAGGCGTAGTGGCGCGGGGTGAGCTTGACCCCCTGCGGCGGGATCAGGTCGAGGAACGGGTCGTGGGCGGGCGGCACCGCCTCGTGCACCGCGGCGACCACCGACTCGTAGGCCTGGGGGCCGGTGACGGCCAACAGGTTCGGGTATTTTTCGCGGATCTCGTCGGGCTGCGCGCCCATGCAGCCGGTGACGATCACCCGGCCGTTCTCGGCCATGGCTTCGCCGATGGCCTGGAGCGACTCGGCCTTGGCCGAATCGAGGAAGCCGCAGGTGTTGACGATGACCACGTCGGCCCCGTCGTGGCGGCGCGACAGCTCGTAGCCCTCCGCCCGCAGATGGGTGAGGATGCGCTCGGAATCGACGAGCGCCTTGGGACAGCCCAGCGACACGAAGGAGATCCGCGGCGCGGCGGCGCCCTTGGTGTCCGAGGGGGAGGCGGTTGCGGTCATGACGGCTCGTCGGGGGCGGCCCTCCCGAACGGAGGCCCGCGCGTCCTGCATCGATGGCGGTGGATGGGCCGATATAACCGCATTGGGGCGCGGTTGCGAGCGTGGCCGGAAACAGGAGCGACCGGAAACCGATGGAGCGCGACCGCACCCGGATCAGCCTGCGCATCCGGCACCCGAGCCGGCCGGCGGCCGAACTCTGCGAGGCCCTGCCCTTCGCGCCGGGACGGACCTGGGACGTCGGCGCCCCGCGCACCAGTCCCAAGGGCACGCCGCTGCCCGGATGCAACGCGGACACCTACGCCACCTTCCCCCTGAGCGAGGGCACCGGCTGGCCCGCCGAGGCGGTTGCCGCCGCCGCCGAGCGGGTGGCGCCGCACGGCGCGCGGTTCCTGGCGTGGCGGGCGGAGGGCGGCACGGTCGCGTTCTTCGTCGGCTGGTTCATGGCGGGCGGCAATTCCGGCGACCTGTTCGAACCCGGACTCCTGGCCCGGCTCGGCGCGCTGGGCGTCGGCCTGTCGCTCGACATCTACGCCGGAGCGGATGAGGAGCAGTGATGTCTATCAAAAATACCGATGAGACAATGGCTTGCGATCGCATCCTGAAGCGGTTTGTCAAGCGACTGCCGGATGCGGCGCATACCTCTCCCGCGGGGCCGGAACGTGAGGGCGATTGACGGAAGGCTGCCATGCGCCCTTGGGTAGGTCGGAAAAGAGCGCCGCACGAGGCACGGCAACCGAACCCATGGTCTGGACCCGCGAGATCCCCTTCATCGACCCGGTCGCGGCCGCCGCGCGGCTCGCCCGGCTGCCCGGGCTCGCCTTCCTCGACAGCGCCATGCGGCACGACACGCTCGGCCGCGTCTCGGTGCTGGCCGCCGACCCGTTCGGGCGGTTCCGCTACCGCGACGGCCGCGCGACGCTCGACGGGCGCGCGGTGCCGGGCTCGCCCATCGCGGCGCTGCGGGCCTGCCTCGCGCCCTACCGTCTGGCGCCGCGGGCCGACCTGCCGGCCTTTCCGGGGGCGGCGATCGGCTACTTCGCCTACGATCTCGGCGCGAGCCTGGAGCGGGTCGCGGCCCCGGCGCGCCGGGCGGGGCTCACCGACGACAGCGCCTTCAACCTCTACGACACGCTGCTCGCCGTCGATCACGGCCGGCGCACCTGCCTCCTGATCGCCACCGGCTTTCCCGAGACCGATCCCCGCGCCCGGGAAGCGCGCGCGCAAGACCGGCTCGACAGCTTCGCGGCTCTCCTCGAAGCCGCGTCCGAACCCCTGCCGACATGGAGCGGCGCCAAGCTCTCATGGCGCTCGAACTTCTCCCGCGAAGGCTATGAGATTGCAGTCGAAAAGGTCCGCGACTACATCCGCGCCGGCGACATCTATCAGGCCAACATCGCCCAGCGCTTCGCCGCCGACCTGCCGCCCGGTTTCGACGCCTTCGCCTTCTACCGGCGGCTTCGCGAGACCAATCCGGCGACCTTCGGCGCCTATCTCGATTTCGAGGGACTCACCGTCGCCTCCTCCTCGCCGGAGCGCTTCCTCAAGCTCGAGGGGCGGGCGGTCGAGACCCGGCCGATCAAGGGCACCGTGGCCCGCGACCCCGATCCCGCCCGCGACGCCGCGATCGCCGCCGCGCTTGCACGCAACCCGAAGGAGCGGGCCGAGAACATCATGATCGTGGATCTGCTGCGCAACGACCTGTCGCGGGTGTGCGAGCCGGGCAGCGTGCGGGTGCCGACCCTGTGCGGGCTGGAATCCTATGCCGGCATCCACCATCTCGTCTCGGTGGTGACGGGCACGCTCCGGGAGGGGGCGGACGCCCTCGACCTCATCGAGAAGACCTTTCCCGGCGGCTCGATCACCGGCGCGCCGAAGCTCAGGGCCATGGACATCATCACCGAGATCGAGGGCGACGCGCGCGAGCTCTATTGCGGGGCGATCGGTGCGCTCGGCTTCGACGGCTCGCTCGACACCTCGATCGCGATCCGCACCGTGTTCATGGACGAGCGGCAGGCCGTGCTCCAGGCCGGCGGCGGCGTGACGCTGCTGTCCGAGCCCGGTCCCGAATACGAGGAGACGCTGACCAAGGCGGCCCGCGTCTTCGCGGCGTTCGAGCCGACTTGCGAGCCGACTTGCGAGACGGCCTGCGAGGAGACGGGCGCATGATCCTCGTCGTCGACAACTACGATTCCTTCGTCTTCAACGTGGTGCGCTACTTCGAGGAGCTGGGCGAGACGGTCGAGGTCGTGCGCAACGACGCGCTGGACGTGGCCGGCATCCGCGCCCGGAACCCGGAGGCGGTGGTGATCTCGCCGGGCCCCTGCACGCCGCAGGAGGCCGGCGTCAGCCTGCCCGCGATCCGCGAACTCTCCGGCGCGGTGCCGATCCTCGGCGTCTGCCTCGGGCATCAGGCGATCGGCGCGGCCTTCGGCGGCCGGGTCGAGCGGGCGGGCCGCCCGCTGCACGGCCACGCCACCCCGATCCGGCACGGGGGCGAGCGGCTGTTCGAGGGGCTGCCGCAGCCGATGCAGGTCGGGCGCTACCACTCGCTGATCGTGGCGCCGACGCCGGAGATGGAGCGCCACCTCACGGTCGACGCCGCCTCGGGGGAGGGCGAGGTCATGGCGCTCTCGCATCGCAGCCACCCGACCTGGGGCATCCAGTTCCACCCGGAATCGGTGCTGACCGAGAACGGCCACGCGCTGTTCGCCAACTTCCTGAAGGGCGCCCGCGCGTGGCGGGAGGCGGGCGCGCCGAAGCGGACGGACGGGCGGACGGACAGGCTCGCCGATGCTGTGGTCTGACGGGCGGCTGGTCGAGGGCGGCACCCTCCCCTTCGCCATGGGCGACCGCGGCCTGCTGCTCGGCGACGGGGTGTTCGACACGGCGCTCGGACTTCAGGGCCAGGTCGCGTTCGAGGCCGCCCATGTCGCTCGCCTCGCCGCCGCCGCGGAGGCGCTCGGCATCCCCGTCGAGCGGGCGCGGATCGTCGAGGCGATGCGCGCGCTCGCCGCCACCGCGCCGCTCGCGGCGGTCCGCACCACCCTGACCCGCGGCCCCGGCCCGCGCGGGCTCGCGCCGCCCCCCGAGCCGGCGCCGTTCCTGTTCGGCAGCGCCGCGCCGGCCCGCGCCGCCCTGTTCTTCGCGCCCCTGCGGCTGACCTTCACGCCGATCGCCCGCAACGACAGCTCGCCGGCCGCGCGCCTGAAGACGCTCGGCTATCTCGACGCGGTGCTCGCCGCCCGGGACGCGCAGGCGCAAGGGTTCGACGAGGCCCTGTTCCGCAACACGAAGGGCCGCGTGGCCTGCGCCGGCACCGGCAATGTTTTCGGAGTTTTCGGAAGCACACTCGTCACGCCGCCGCTGGATGACGGCGTCCTGCCCGGCATCGTCCGGGCCGAGATTCTTCTGCGGGTTGCCCCTGCCCTCGGGCTGGCGGTCGAGGAGCGCCCTCTCCTGCCGTCCGACCTTGAGGCCGCCGAGGCGCTGTTCGTCACCAACTCCCTGCGCCTGCTCGCGCCCGTGACGGCGCTCGGTGCGCAGGCCTACGACAGCGCCGGGCACGAGACCGTCCGACGCCTCTGCGCCGCCCTGCGGGCGGCGGTGGCCGCGGATTGCGGAGTCGGGCCGGAGGCGCTCGACCCGTGATCCGGTGATCCCGGGATCTCAGACGAGCGCGCTGCTCGCGACCCGCCCGACCCCTGCCCGCTCCATCTCGGCCCAGGCCCGGCTCAGCGAGCCGTCGAGGTCGATGCCCCGCACGGCGTCCTCGACCACGGTCACGGCGAACCCGGCCCGGCGGGCGTCGAGGGCGGTCCAGAGCACGCAGAAATCGGTGGCGAGGCCGGCGAGGAACAGGCGGGTCAGGCCGCGCTCGGCGAGGTAGCCGGCGAGACCGGTGCGGGTCCGGCGGTCGGCCTCGAGGAAGGCCGAGTAGCTGTCGATGCCGGGGTGACACCCTTTGCGGATCACGAGTTCGGCCCGCTCCGCCCGCAGCTCCGCGGCCAGCTCGGCGCCGCGGGTGCCCTGCACGCAGTGTTCCGGCCAGAGCACCTGTTCGCCGTAGGGCAGGGATGCGGTGTCGAAGGGCGCCCTGCCCGGATGGCTTCCGTGGAAGGAGGCGTGGCCGGGCGGGTGCCAGTCCTGGGTTAGGATCACGTGGGGCGCACGCGCCGCCAGCCGGTTGATCGGGGCGATCACCGCATCGCCGTCGGGCACGGCGAGCGCCCCGCCGGGCAGGAAATCGTTCTGCACGTCGATGACGAGCAGAACGTCGGTCTCCGTCAGTCTCATCGCCAAAGTCTTATCGCCAAAGTCTCATCGCCAGGTCCCGGGATCCAAGGGACAAGTCCCCTGGTGGGTCCGGGCAAGGCCCGGAATCCTTGTATCCGGTGATCCTGCGATCACGGCGTCATCACCGTCGTGCCGGTCGTCTGCCGCCCGGCGAGGTCGCGGTGAACCTGGGCCGCGTCGGCGAGCTTGGCCCGGGAATGGATCGGGATCGTCACCGCCCCGCTCGCGACCACCTCGAACAGCTCGGCGGCGTTGGCGTCGAGGCTCTCGCGGGTGGCGATGTGGGTGAACAGGGTCGGGCGGGTGGCGAAGAGCGAGCCCTTGGCGGCGAGGATGCCGATGTCGAAGGCGTCGATCGGCCCGGAGGACGAGCCGAAGCTCGCGAAGATGCCGAAGGGCCGCAGGCAGTCGAGGGAGGCGGGGAAGGTCGCCTTGCCGACGCCGTCATAGACCACCGGCACGCCCTTGCCGCCCGTGATCTCGCGCACGCGTGCGGAAAAGTCTTCGTCGCGGTAGAGGATGACGTGGTCGCAGCCGTGTTCCTTCGCGAGCGCCGCCTTCTCCTGCGAGCCGACGGTGCCGATCACCGTGGCGCCGAGATGCTTGGCCCATTGCGTGGCGATGAGGCCGACGCCGCCCGCGGCGGCGTGGAACAGGATCGTGTCGCCGGGCTGCACCCGGTAGGTCCGGCGCAGCAGGTACTGCGCGGTGAGGCCTTTCAGCATCATCGCCGCGGCGGTCTCGTCGGAGATCGAATCCGGCACGTGGACGACGCCCTTGGTATCGACCACGACCTCCTCGGCATAGGTGCCGGTGGCACCCGCATAGGCGACGCGCTCGCCGACCCGGAAATCGGTCACGCCCTCGCCGAGCGCGTCGACCACGCCCGCGCCCTCCTTGCCGAGGGTGAAGGGAAGCGAGGGCGCCTTGTAGGCGCCGGAGCGGAAGTAGATGTCGATGAAGTTGACGCCGATGGCGGTCTGGCGGACGCGGATCTGGCCCGGCCCCGGTTCGGGCGAGGGCACGTCCTCGTAGACCATCGCCTCCGGCCCACCGTAGGCGTGCACCCGGATCGCCTTCATCGCGCTCTCCCACCCGTTTCCATCTCGAATGACGGGCGAGATATCGGTTCCGCGGGGCGAGGCAAGGGTTCCGGAGCGCTTATGCCCGGAGCACACCGGCTCGACGCGCGTCCGGCGCGGCGTCCCCGCTACGCCTCCCGGACCGCGACCTGCATGCCCATGCCCGACAGACAGCGCTCGATGCGCTGCGTGAGCTCGGGCGTCAGCTCGCGCACGTGGACGTGCAGGGTCCCGGTATCCTCCGGGCGCACGGTGACCCGGTAGCGCAGCCCCTCATCCTCCATCTGGCGCAGCAGGTTGCCGCTCGCCGTGGTCATCGCGGTGATATGCTGCTCGACGAGTTCGGGCTTCATCATCCGCGACCACTCCGCCCGCTGCCCGTGTCGCTTCGCCGGGACGCGGCGGGGCCGTCCTCGCGCGGCGTCCGGACGTTCTGGACCGGCGGGAACAGCCGCGCGAGCCCGCGCGCCACGCCCGAGAGCACGGGGTCGAAGGCGGAGTCGAGCCGTGTCCGTTCGGACTCCGGCTGCGAGGTGATGAATGGCTTCATGGAACGCCCCCCTCGGACGTCAATGATCGTTCGGACCCTTCGAGAGTGCGGCGAGAGCGCGCAGTTCTCTCAACATAAGTTGGCAATGCGGCGGGCGGGATTTGGTTTCATTTCCGTCCGATCCGCCCCGCCCGGAGTCCCGGCCACCGCGCCGGCGCTCGCTGCACGTCGCCCACCGCCGCTGCGCCACCGACTTTGCGCCGCACTTGACCCCGCGCCGGCCGCACCTCTGTAGGAAGTCGGCCCCCGATCTTCGCGTCGCGGGCGGTTCTGAAGGAGTCTCCCGTCGTGACGGTCCCGGTGCAGACCTCCCCCGCCGGCCC